>JAJDAM010000790.1 GCA_029261905.1 Deltaproteobacteria bacterium | reverse complement strand
GAGGGCAAACACATCCGCGTGATTTCCCAAAGCGGTGAACTCGAGATCGAGGCGCGCCTGTCGAGCGACGTCCGGCGCGGTGTTGTCGTGATCCACCAGTTCTGGGGGCACGTCTACGAGACGGGAACGACCGCGAGCCGTCGCTATCCGGGAGTGAATGTTAACCATCTCCACTCCGATCAGGTTCGCGATCGTTTTTCGGGGATGCCCGTCTACAATGGGTGCACACCGCCCAATGACCAAGTCGGTGCCGCTGTGCCAGAGAAGGCCCGGTTGGTTCCTCCAGCGCTCGAGATCCCGCTCGAATGCGAAACGTTCGGGCGGCTCTCCCAGGCCAGGAACATTCGACCTCCTGGTCTCCAACCCACTTCTGGGGACGTTTCAAGAGGGGCAATTGGGTGTTGAAGCAACAGACGGCCACGAAGCTTCTGAATCGTGGCGTGGTGAGTGCAACGAGGAGCCGCCGCCGCCGCCGGCCCGGTCAATCTCCCACAGCATCGGTCCCAATCATCGCAGCTGTGCTTGTGGGGGCGCCAATCATCTCGAGTTCGACTGCGCTTGTGACGCCTCAGATAGAGCATACACAGATGAGTTCGAAGCGCCTCGTGCACCGGAGCCAGAGCACCCCGCTAACTTCCCGCACCCAACCATCCGCCAGTGAACCCCGCACGGCGAAGGCCCGTCACGACAGGGGAACATCGACGCATGAGATCCCACAAGAACCCAGACCGGTAGTTCTCGATCATCAGGACGAGCGGCCCCTGGTTTACTCCGAAGTGAAGATCGCAGATCCACGGCCGGTCGGAATCATCCGCAAAAGTTGGGTTGAAGCTGCACTTGAATCCGTAGGGTCCCTGAGTTTCCGGGTACACTGCCTGTAGACGCTCGATTGTGGGGAGAACGATCTCTGGAGCGAACGGCAACGAGGCCGCAGCCGCCCAGAGACAAATGGTGCCATCATCGGGCCCATCAGGCGCTCCGCGCGCGGCGTAGGCAAAGAACGTTCGCGAAACACCATCGATACGGCGTGTGACAGGACCCGGGCCGTCACACGCCGAAATCCCCCAGCAGTGTTCCCCGTACCCGACGAACCCGAGCGGATTTCTCTGCCCATATTCCCAGTGTGCGTATGTCGCACGGCGACTGTTCTCGAAGTAGTCGCTGTCTCGATCTCGCATGAATCGGTCCTGGATCCCCCGGAAGTCCAGCCAGATGTGGGAGAGTTGGTGGATGAACAGCGGCCCGGCATGGAGGAGATCCAATCCGTAGAGTGATCTCCACTCATAGGTACTCGTCCACTCTTCGTAGCAGCTCTTGGACAGGGGATACGTCGGGGAGCCCAAGGCCAGCACGTACAGGAGAAGTGCTTCGTTGTAACCTTGCCAGCGAGATGTCAGGAAGCCTTCCTCCGGGCTCCAACCGTGCGACAAGGTTGTGCCTCCGTTGAGCGCCCACTGCCAGTCGGCGCGACGATAGAGTTCCCACGCGATCGATCGCACATCTCGCTCGGCTTGCGTCTGCTCGTCGAAGTAGGTGGCTGCAGCCAAAGCACCGGCGAGGAGGAACGCCGTGTCGATTGTGGATAGTTCGCAGTCCCACACCCGCTTTCCGCTCTGCATATGGAGAAAGTGGTAGTAGAAGCCCTTGTGCCCTATGGCGTCGGGAGATTCTCCGTGCGGCGCCTCCGCAAAGAAGCGAAGCACTGCCAGCGTTCGCCTTACGGCGTCGTCGCGAGACAAGAACCCGCGTTCGACCCCGACGGGGTATGAGGCCATCGCAAAGCCCACGGCGGCAATGCTGGCAGGCGCATCTACTGCGGTGTTGTCCGGCACGAGACCATTCGTCGGCTCGTGCAGGTCCAGAAAGTAACGGAAGCTATCTCGCTGAAGCCGATCTAGGAGGCCTTGGGTCATGAAGTCTCCGGGGAGCACAGGGCGAACTCGGAGCGAACGGCTCTCACGCTCGCCGCCTGTGCGGCGCCTCTGGTAATCCGACCGCGAGCCTCCACGCAGGCACCGGAACGTACTACGGACCTCGGCCCGAATTCGTGACCGCCGCCACCGTCCTACACTTACTCGTGAAGCACTGCGTCCCGACTCCGCGCTCCCGAGTTCGGGAGCGCGTGCACCACGCCGCTGCAATTCGATCCCGTGGCGGGTGAGTGAGTACGATGACGACCTCCCCCGGTGACCGCGTCGGGGAGAAAATGGATCCCAATGCGTACCTTCCGTGAGTGGCGAGGACCCCCGGGAGTGCGAAGCAGGCCGATCGACGCCTGGTGCCGAACGGATCCCCGGGATCGCCGACCCTCACGGCCGAATGGCGCGCGAAGGGGACGCCGCGGAGCCCGGAATGTCACGTCGTGGGCGTTCGCTCCGTAGTACGTCATGGATTGCCTGCCCGATCGCTCTCGGGCGCGGGTCGCCGCGAGGCACGGCGGGTAGCTTCCAATGGCTGTCGACAAAAGACGCGGGGACTCGAAAGCGAAGGCTGTATTCGAAGGCGAGCTGACACGCGAACAGCGTCGCCCGGGCCGACCGCGCTTGGCGCTCGCCCTCGGCGGGGGTGCCGCGCGGGGCCTCGCGCACATCGGGGTTCTCGAGGTTCTCGAAGACGAAGGGATCGATCCGGATTGCATCGCGGGCAGTAGCATGGGTGGGTTGATCGGAGCTCTAACCGCGGCAGGCATGAATGCCTCGGAGATTCGCGAGATTGCGAGAGACTTCCACTTCCCGTCCCGCTTCATTCCGGGCGGCCTTCTCAGCTGGGATTCAATCTTTCCGTCTGCCGTGGGGCCGCTCGCGATCGATTTCGAGGAACTCCCGGTTCCGTTGGCACTAACCGCTGTGGACCTCGAAGCGGGCGCGCAGGTCGTGTTGCGCGAAGGCGCGGTTCTGCCTGCAGTGCGCGCGACCTGCAGCATTCCCGGCGTGATGCCACCCGTCGAACTCGGCAAGCAATTCCTGGTGGATGGCGGAATGCTCAACGTGCTCCCGGTGGATGTCGCGTGGCTGTTCGATGCAGATATTGTCGTCGCGGTCCAGGTTGGCGGTCCCACGGCACGCCAGATCCCGGAGCTGCGCTGGAACACGACGAAGTGGCTCTCTCGATTCGGCCGGCTCCTGCCCAATCCAGCGACGGCGAAGGTGTCTTTCGAGCTTCTCTTGCGGACGGCAGAGATCATGCTGATGCGGCAGATGGAACTTGCCGCCGCAATGACGGATCCCGAGTTCCTGATCGAGCCACAGCTCGAAGACGTCGGGTTGCGCGATTTCGATCGGTTGGATGACGCGATCGAGGCCGGGCGACGCGCGGCACGGTCCGTTCTTCCGGATCTGGTCCGTGCGCTCGCGGAGCCCGGTACGAAGCACCGTCGGGGCCGACGCCCCAGCGTCGTCATCGATCCGGTCTGCTCGATGATCGTCAATGCCGCTCGTTCGCGGGCCACTTGCGTCGTGGATGGCGAGACCTTCTATTTCTGCTCGCAGAACTGTGCAGATTGTTTCGAACGCAATCCGGAGCGCTACTTGCGTCGAGTATCGATCGGCGTCCGGCCGACCTGACCAACCGACAACCCGCGGACCGCCGCGTACGAGCTGTCCGTTCAGCGGGTGCTGAGGGCCATCGAACTCCGTGGGTTCTGAATCCGCCACCGATCAGAAGCCACAAGCGCAGCTCGCCGATCGAATCGTCGCGCGTGCAGACCCGCCGAGACCGGCGAAAACCGGGGGCAGCTCACTGACCGGCCGCTTCCGAACCCCGACACACCGCGAGGGTGGCCATTCCGCCGGTGTGGGATTCCAGGCGCTCCAGGCCCTGGATATCTGAAAAACCTACCGTGTCGACGAAGCGGTAACGGAAGGGGCCACCGAGACGCTCCAGGACGAAGCGCCGAATTGCACCTTTGGGTGCCGTGAAGAAGATGAAGGCTGCCGTCCCGCCGGGCGAGAGTTTCGATACGGCGTCGCGGACCGCCTCGACAGGAGCATCGAGATGCGAGAGCAGCCAGGTGCACACGATGAAGTCGAAGCTTCCGTCGACGTCTCGCAGGTCCGTCGCATCTCCCAGTCGAAGCTCGATGCGTGTGTCGCCGCGGGCCTTCTTTCGAGCGCGCTCGAGCATCTCTTCGCTCGAATCGATGCCCAGGTATGATGCGAAGTCGGGCGCCCGACTGAACAGTCGGTCGATGTTGATGCCGGTTCCTGGCGCGAGCTCGAGGACGCGCGTCGTCGACGCGATGCGCTTTCGAAACAGTTCGTCGAGCGCATCCTCTGCGGGTCGCGTCCAGCGACTCCAGACGGAACGAAATCCGTCATAGAGCGTCACGACATGACGATAGAGTCGGCGCGTTCGCTCCACCTCGGCCGACGAAATCATCTCGGTCTTCTGGTTATCAAACTGCACGGAATCCTCTCTCGAACTCTGTCCAAGGTGGTAGTCATTGTTCAATACGAGCCGGACATGCACGCAGTGACCGCGAAGAGCAGGCGCACTCCCGATTTCTCTCGCCTCGATCGTGCGCTCGACGAACCCCCTCCGCTGGGGCGCATAGGCCATTCAGTGCGACCAGGCTCTGCTGGTCGATTGGGATGGGAGGACAATCGGGGACGACCTGTCCGTAGATCTTCTCGAACAGAATGCGAGCGAGCCGCCGGCGCCTTTCGGCGTCGACTTCACATAGCCGGGCTAATTGCGGGAGCGACGGTGGCGGCGCCGGAGCGGGCGGTCCTCGACGCGGAGCGCGCGCTTCCGTTGTCGCAAGCCCTCAACGTGGGGGTCTTTGAGCAGAAAATGCAAAGTCTTGAAGTTGGCGCGTACCGACAGGGCGCCGATCGACGTACCGGGCAGTTCCTCGACACCGAACACTGCGAGATCCTCGATCATTTCCTCTTCGGCGAGCAGCGCCTGCTCCTGCTCCTCGGGCGTCAGATTGGGCGGAAAGCCGAGACCGAAAATGACGTCGACCGTTCCGCGGCGCCGGGCGCGCTCCAGCAAGGCGCGCTCAAGGTCGCCCTGGACCACGAGGAAGGGAAGCGTCGGAACCCAGGCGCTGCGCTCACAGGCCGGGAAGCTCGAATCCGTGCAGCCGGTGCGTACCGGATAATTGACGCGCAGGATCGCGGGCAACGAATCGGCGAGCCGCACATCGAAATCCTGCACGACACGCTGTCCCGGCTCGACCCGGACCGGCGCGGGGATGTACGCTAGGCATAGCGCTTCCGGGTCGGGCCGCGGTCGACCCTGCCACTCGCCGTCAACCCACTGCTGAATCAGATATCGGTCGCCAGACGGACACCCAGCACCGCCAAAATCGACCACAACGTCCTCTCAGGAGCGATTCTCGAAGACGGTTTCCCCGAGAATGCCATCGACGTAGACCCATTGATCGCGGAATGCTCTAAATGCCGCTCGGTCTCCACGACCGGCTCCACCCGCGTATGCGGGAAGCGCAGCTGCAAGCACGAGCAGTAGAAGCAGCAACCGAATCTGCATCTTGAGCCTCATGGATGCTGTACAACGATGCGAGCAGCTTCACAATCGAACGCTCACTCGCGGTGCGTCGTCAGGTGTCCTGCTGGCTGCCCGGGTGAATGTGCCGGTGCACGCCCCGCCCACAACTCGGTCACAAATTGCTCACACGGCGGCGGACTTTCGTCCAACCTCGCAGCCGGCTTGAAGGTTGCTCTACAACATTCCGACCTGATGTCTGTCACCGCTTGGGGAACGTGCCCGTATTGCTGAACACTACGAGATGTACGGGGAAGACGATGTCCGACTATTTCGCGCGGAGCATGCGCCTGTACGTCGACGATCTTGTCGACTCATCTTGCGCCGTACTCTCGAGACCGAGCACATGGAGCGCCGGGTCCGAGAAAACACCGAGGGCCAGCTGGAACGCGCGTCGCGCACCATCGCCAGCGCCCTCGCGGCGGCCTCCTGAGTGAGCACCGCCTTCGACTTCGGCTGAGGGAGACCCGGAATGTGGGCCGAGAAACTGCAGTGTCGCGGAGACCGTGAGCTCGCGGAAATGCTCGTTCGGGAACCCATCGTCCGCCGCGTGATCGAACAGCTCGAGAAG
Organism: Deltaproteobacteria bacterium; assembly: GCA_029261905.1. GTDB lineage: Bacteria > Myxococcota_A > UBA9160 > UBA9160 > SMWR01 > JAJDAM01. Next base: position 9,840 of record JAJDAM010000790.1, on the reverse strand, counting down.
GACGAGGAAAAGGGCCCGAAGGGCGTCCGCCGGCACCTTCTGGCAACGTCGCTGCGGCTCACCGAGAGGATGATGCCCGACGTCCACCGGATCGTCGGTGACTGTTGCGAGCGACTCGCCATAGAGACGCCCCTCGAAGTCTACGTCTATCCCAGTCCCAGCTTCAACGCCGCCTGTATCAAACCCGAGGCGGGAAGGTTGTTCATCATGCTGAGCTCCAGCCTGCTGGAGGCCTTCCCGGAGGCGGAGCGGCGCTTCGTGATCGGCCACGAGCTCGGCCACCACCTCTACGGCCACCACGACATTCCCATCGGCTACTTGCTCCAGGGCGGGGAGCCCGCCCCGCCGGATCTGGCCCTGCGGCTCTTCGCTTGGTCGCGCTACGCCGAGATCTCCGCGGATCGGGCCGGCGCCGCCTGCGCGAACGACGCCGATGCCGTCGGACGTTCACTGTTCCGGCTGGCGTCCGGACTGACCGGTTCGTTGGACGACGTCAAGATCGACGACTTCGCAGCGCAGGTCGATGACCTCGCGTCCGAGACCCATCAGCCCGGTCACGGCACGTCCCCAGCCGACTGGTTCTCAACCCATCCTTTCAGTCCGCTACGCCTGCGTGCCGTGAAGGCGTTCTTCGAATCGGAGTTCGCCGACCCGAACGGCATCTCCGTGGCCAGCCTCGATGCTCGCGTCCAGACATTGATGGCGATCATGGAGCCGAGCTACCTGGAGGAGAAGTCCGAGGTGGCGGAAACCGCACGGCGTCTGCTCTTCGCCGCTGCCGTCGCGGTGGCCAATGCCAGCGACGGGATCTCCGAGGCGGAGATCGCGGTGTTCGAGAAGTTCTTCGGCGACGACTCATTCACCGAAAAGCTCGAAATCGACGCCATCGTAGAGTCGCTGGAAGCCCGCATCGACGATGCGCTCGAGCGCGTGCCTCACCCGGGCCGCATTCAGGTGTTGCGGGACCTGTGCGTCATCGCTCGGGCCGAGGGTCACGCAACGCGCGATGAGCGCGCACTCATCGAGCGGATTGCATTCGCCCTCGAGGTCCCCCCGGAGGTAGTGAACGAGAGGCTCTGCGGAGAGTGTGGTCTGAGGTAGCGAGCATGGCTATCTAGAGCTTCCCACCGATCTCGACGCGGCACAGGACGGGCGGATCTACGTGGTCGACTTCGGGAACGATCGCGTCCAGGTCTTCGCTCCGCTCGAGCACGCGGCGCGATGAGGGTTGCACTCGGCGCCACGTTCCCACGGCGCTTGTTCTCGGAGCGCTCGCATGGTCAGCGGCCTTTGGATACTTCGCCTAGCGGTATTGGTAGATCCTCATTGAACCGAGGCCGGATGGGAAGCCGGGCCAAGCCCACACGGTTGTCCGCCGACCGAACGCGTTGACGCGGCTGAACGTCGGCGGACAGTGCACGAATGGCCGCACAGTCCACAGCTGGGGCATGGATACTCACACGGCCACCAAGAGTGAGGTGAGATCGACCATCCCTGTCCCCGGAGTCGTCGATCGCCTTAGCGCAGCGTCTTTGCGATGCTTCGCGGGTCGTTTCGAAAGCTGAGACTTGGCCCCACTATTGCATCACTCTCCTTCAGAATGGGCGAAAGGAATGATTCACCGGCCGATCGATAAAGGCCAAATGGACCATGAAACCGCACGCCGTGTACCCCGCTGCAGAAGGTGATCAGATCAGGCTATTCGCTCGGCACTAGCCGCGAAGCCATTGACGATGAGTTCGACGAGTGCACTTCGGTTTCACCGGGGAGGAGCACGCAATGGACGACCCGAGTAGTGACTTCGGACGTGAGCTTCTGGCGCGCGGCGTATCGCGCCGCGAATTTCTGGGCTTCTGCACCAGTCTGGCGGTGATGATCGGACTTCCGCGCAGCGCGAGCGCGGCGATCGCCGAAGCGATCGAGAACAATCCCAAACCGACTCTCGTCTGGCTCAATTTTCAGGACTGCGCCGGCAACACGGAGTCGTTTCTCCGAGCGAGCAAGCCGACAGCGGCGGAAGTCATCCTCGACTTGATTTCGATCGACTACCACGAAGTCATCATGGCTGCGGCGGGTCACCAAGCGGAGGCGAATCTCCGCTCGGTCGTCGAAAGCCAGAGCGGCCAGTACATCGCAGTTGTCGAGGGCTCGATTCCGACGGGTGCAGGTGGTGCCTACATGACGGTGGGCGGCAGGTCGGCCCTGCAGATCGCGAACGAGGTTTGCGGCAACGCACTCGCGACCATTGCGGCGGGAACGTGCGCTTCGTTCGGCGGCATCCCCGCCGCTTCGCCGAACCCTACCGGCGCACTCGGGATCTCGGATGCGGTCCCGGGAATCAAGACACTGATCAACCTTTCGGCATGTCCAGTGAACGCCCAGAACCTCACGGCGACACTCGTCTACTTTCTGACCTATTCGAAGTGGCCTCCGCTCGATCATCTGAATCGGCCGCTATTCGCATACGGAAAGTCGATCCACGACAATTGCGAGCGACGCGCTCACTACGACTCGGGGCAGTATGTCGAACAGTGGGGAGACGAGGCGCACCGCGACGGCCAGTGTCTCTACAAGATGGGATGCAAAGGTCCCGTGTCCTTCCAGAACTGCCCGAACATCGGCTGGAACGACAATACGAGTTGGCCGGTCGCGTGCGGACACGGCTGCATCGGATGTGCCGAGCCAGACTTCTGGGACAAGATGACTCCGTTCTACGAGCACCTTCCCGGTTTCCCCGGCTTTGGCCGGGGTTCCGACATCGACAAGATCGGTTTCTGGGGAACGCTGGGAGTCACCGGTGCATTCGCGGCACACACGTTGACCCATCTCGGCAAGCGACTCGTGCAGAACGGTGGTGACAAAGCACAAGAAGGTCCGCCCGCATCGACTCCACTCGATGAAGGAGACGAGAAATGACTCATATCGTCGTCGACCCGGTGACGCGGATCGAAGGTCACCTTCGCATCGAAGCAGAAGTCGATGGAGGCAAGGTCGCGAACGCATGGTCGTCGTCGACCATGTTCCGCGGGATCGAAATCATCCTGCAAGGGCGCGACCCGCGTGACGCCTGGGCATTCACCCAACGCATCTGCGGCGTCTGCACGACAGTTCACGCGATCGCGTCGATCCGCGCGGTCGAAGATGCCATTGGCGCGAAACCACCGCCGAACGCGCGTCTGCTTCGCAACTTGATCATCGCGTCTCAATGCATCCAGGATCACGTGATCCACTTCTACCACCTGCACGCCCTCGACTGGGTCGACATCGTTTCGGCACTCGAAGCCGATCCGCACGAGACATCAGCGCTCGCGCAGTCGATCTCCGATTGGCCGAAATCGAGTGCCACCTACTTCAAGGGCATCCAAGATCGCGTGAAGTCGCTGGTAGAGCGCGGACAACTCGGACCGTTCGCGAATGCGTACTGGGGTCACTCGGCCTACAAGCTCCCGGCGGCAGCCAACCTGATGGCGGTTGCCCACTACCTCGAAGCGCTCGAGTGGCAGCGGGAGTTCATCAAGATCCACGCAATCCTCGGCGGAAAGAACCCTCACTTGCAGAGCTTTCTCGTCGGGGGCATGGCGACACCCGTCGACCCGGACGCCCAGGCTTCGCTCAACATCCACACCATCGCGCACTTCAAGAAGTTGATCGCAGGTGCACAAGAGTTCGTCAGCCAGGTCTACGTGCCGGACCTCTTGGCCGTCGCGTCCTTCTACAAGGACTGGGCCGGCTACGGTGCAGGCGTAGGAAACTACATGGTGTATGGGGAGTACCCGCTCGACGATGAACCGTCGCCCGAACTCTACATCCCGAGCGGCGTGATTCGAAATCGGGACATCTCGAAGGTCGAAGAGTTCGACCCTTCGAAGATCACCGAGCAAATCACGCATTCCTGGTATGACTACGAGGGCGGAGATGGGCAAGCCCTGCATCCATCGGAGGGGGAGACCAGCCCGAACTACACGGGCCCCGAGCCGCCGTACCAGAGGCTCGACACGTCGCGGAAGTACTCGTGGCTGAAGTCGCCACGTTACGACGGCGTTCCGATGGAAGTCGGTCCCCTTTCGCGCATGCTGGTTTCCTATGTACGCGGACACGAAAAGGTCCAGGGCCTCGTCAACCATGTACTCGGGACGCTCGGCGTCGGACCCGAAGCGTTGTTTTCGACGCTCGGCCGAGTCGCAGCGAGAGGCATCGAGACCCAGGTCCTCGTCGACAAGATCGGCGACTTCGTAGACGACCTGGCTTCCAACATGGGCAGTGGCGAGTTGCGCATCCACGACAACAGCAAGTGGGAGCCCTCGACCTGGCCGGACGACTGCACGGGCGCTGGCTTCCACGAAGCGCCTCGGGGAGCGCTCGGTCACTGGGTTCGCGTCCAGGATGGCAAGATCGCCCGCTACCAGTGCGTCGTCCCAAGCACCTGGAACGCGGGGCCGCGTGACTCGGGCGGGATGCCGGGTCCCTATGAGGCTGCCCTGGTCGGGACTCCCGTCGCCGATCCCGAGCAGCCAATCGAGATCTTGAGAACGGTTCATTCATTCGATCCGTGCATGGCGTGTGGTGTACACGTCGTTGACTCAGGAGGGCGCGAGGTTACTCGCGTCAAGGTTCGATGACGGTTCCTGCCGAGAATGTCGGCGTCCAGCCCGACGTGGGCCGCGAACAAACTCGAGATGGCTACGAGCGGGTCTACGTATGGGATCTCATCGTGCGCGCGAGTCACTGGATCATCATGCTCTCGATCTTCACGCTCGCGGGCACGGGGATCTATATCGGTGATCCCTTTCTGATTCCGTCGGGAGCGACGAACGAGCAGTTCGTGATGGGCAATGTGAAGGTCGTGCACTCTTACGCGGCGATCGTGTTCACGCTCACGGTCGCGGTGCGCATCGGGTGGATGTTCGTTGGCTCGTACTACGCCCGCTGGCGAGAGTTCGTGCCGACAACCGCGCGCCGCATTCGAGACGTCTTCGGCATGTTGAAGTTCTACCTCTTCCTCGCCAAGAAGCCGCCGCTCAACGTTGGACACAACCCATTGGCGGGTTCGATCTACCTGCTGGTCTTCGCTTTGTATCTATTGATGATCGCAACCGGCTTCGCTTTGTACTCGGTGAGCGCCGATGGCTATATGGAGATGTGGAACTTCCTCCTGCCGCTCTTCGGCGGGGCGCAAATGGCGCGCTGGATCCATCACGTCGCGATGTGGTTCATCCTTGGCTTCTTCGCTCATCACATTTGGAGCGCGATGCTGGTTTCCAAAGTCGAAGGCATGGGATTGATCGATTCCATGTTCAGCGGCTACAAATTCCTGCCGCCCGGTTGGCGCAACCGAGATGACTGACCGTACGGCAGTCCTCGTCCTGGGTCTGGGCAATGTCGTCTGCACGGATGACGGCGCGGGCATTGCCGCGATCCACAAGCTGGTTCGGGAGTATGATCTTCCGGAAGGCGTCGAGGCACTCGACGGCGGCACACTCGGCTTGTCCCTGCTGCCACTGGTCGACCGTGCGGATCAAGTCATCCTCGTCGATGCGATTCGCGCCGCGGGGCCCCCCGGAACCCAGGTTCGGATCGAAGGGGACGAAGTGGCCCCAGCCGTCTACGAACGTCTCTCGCCGCATCAGATCGGCGTTGCCGACCTGTTGGCGGGTGCGAGCCTGATCGACCGATACCCCGATCGCGTGATCATCCTCGGCGTCGTCCCCGAATCGGTCGATCTCGGCCTCGGGCGAACGCCCGCCGTCGAAGCCAGCATCCCCGGGCTCGTCGAGCGGGTGGTGGAAGAATTGGCTGCGCTCGGATACCCGCCGGTTCGAAGGGTTCGATCGGAGCAACACGATGAAGGCAATCGGATTACTGATCATGTCGCTCGGACTCTTGGCCTGTAGCGCCGACCCGACCCCTCTCGCGGCCGAAGTTCCCTTCGGTCGACTCGGGTCGCACGAAGTACGCGAGCGCGGACGAGCAATGTTCTTGAACAAATGCGCGTTCTGCCACGGCGTGCGGGCCGACGGTGCGGGCGTTCGCCGCCAAGGATTATCGCGCAGGCCGACCAATTTCCGAAGCCGGGATTGGCGCGCGAGCGCGGATCCACTTCAGGTGTATTCGGTTGTGACGCGGGGCAAGCGCGGCACATCGATGCCTGCTTGGCCCACCCTCGATGACGATGATCGCTGGGCGGTCGTCGCGTATCTCCTGAGTGTCGCAAAGGAGAATCCGCAATGACCGGGCGAAGGATCGAGATTCGCGGAATCGTACAGGGCGTTGGCTTTCGACCGTTCGTCACTCGACTCGCGCGACACATGGGAGTCCGCGGTCGAGTCTGGAACGACCGGCGCGGTGTCACGATCGAAGCCTTTGGAAGTTCCCCGGTGTTGGAGACCTTCCTCGCACGGCTGCGGGGCGAAGCGCCACCGGCCACCCGAATCGCCGAGCTGCACTCTGCGACGATCGCGACAGAGCCCGTCGAAGGCTTTGAGATTCGGGCCAGCCGCGAGGCCGGCGCAAAGGCCTTGTCGATCCCTCCCGACCTCGCGACGTGCCCCGACTGCGAGGCGGAGATCTTCGACCCCAGCCATCGCCGTCACGGCTACGCGTTCACGAACTGTACGGCATGCGGGCCTCGCTTCACCATCGCAACCGACGTCCCATACGACCGCAAGTCCACCACGATGGCGCACTTCGAAATGTGCGACGACTGTCTGCGCGAGTTCGAAGCCTTCGAAGACCGGCGCTTCCACGCACAACCGAACGCCTGCCCTGCCTGCGGACCGAAGCTCGCGTTGGTAACGCTCGATGGCGAGCCCATTGGCGGCGAAGACCCCATTGCGGAGGCGGCCCGGCTTCTCCAATGCGGGGCGATCATCGCGGTCAAGGGACTTGGGGGCTTCCATCTGGTTTGCGATGCGACCGACGCGGTGTCGGTTCGTGCACTTCGCGATCGAAAACGGCGCGATCAGAAACCGTTCGCCGTCATGGTGCGCGATCTGGCTGCGGCAGGCGCGATTGGCGAGCTGGGCCGGGACGAAGAAGTGCTTCTATCGGGAGTCGAGCGACCGATCGTTCTTGTCAATCGCCGCGAAGACATTCCGCTCGCCCCGGAGGTCGCGCCGCAAACTCCACTGATTGGATTGTTCTTGCCGTACACGCCCATCCATCACCTGCTCCTCGAAGCTGTCGGAATACCGCTCGTCATGACCTCCGCCAACGTCAGTGACGAACCGATCTGCGCAGACAACGACGAGGCCTCGCATCGACTCGTCGGAATTGCCGACGCGCTGTTGCTACACGACCGAAAGATCGCCATGCGCTGCGATGATTCGGTTGCGCGCGTGATTGCGGGCATTCCGACGATCTTGCGCCGCTCACGCGGATTCGTGCCCAGCCCTATTCACCTCAAGCATCCGGTCGCGCGCCCGATCCTCGCGTGCGGTGCGCATCTGAAAAATACGTTCTGCATCGCGGTGGATGACACGGCGTACTTCGGTCCCCACATCGGCGACCTCGAGTCGGTCGAGGCGCTCGACTTCTTCGAAGAAGCCGTCGAACGCATGCAGAGAATCCTTTCCCTGCGCCCCGATGTCGTCGCCCATGATCTGCATCACGGCTACCTCTCGACGCAATACGCGCTGGGACGCAAGGACGTGACGAGCGTCGGCATTCAACATCATCACGCGCACGTCGTCAGCGCAATGGCGGACAATGGCGTGGAAGGCCCGGTGTTGGGCATCGCCTTCGACGGCACCGGGGCGGGTGACGACGGGACGTCCTGGGGCGGAGAATTCCTGCTCTGCAGCGCAGAAAGTTGCGAACGGCTCGCAACGTTTCGCCCGTTGAGTCTGCCGGGTGGCGACACTGCCATACGCGAAGTGTGGCGAACCGCTTACGCACTCCTGCACGATGCATTCGACGCAGAGCCGCCCATTGCAGCGACGCCGCTCTTCCGCGATGTCCCCGAGACGTCGCTCCGGGTGCTGTCCCAAATGATCGAAGGCAAACTCAACGCGCCCAGGGTGCACGGTGTTGGACGCTACTTCGACGCATTCGGAGCGATTGCGCTCGACCGTCCAATTGCCAGCTACGAAGCACAGGTCGCGATGGCCTTCGAAGCCGCCGCCGATCCGGAAGTCCTGGATGCCTACGCCTACACGATCGACACCCGCAAGGCCCCGATCGAAGTCGACCTGCGTGCGGCAGCGCGAGCTGCATTTCGAGACATTCAGGCTGGCTCGAGCGCAGGCAAGATCTCGGCCCGATTCCACAATGCCATCGTCCGACTGACGATCGAGGTCGTGGAACTTCTCCTCGACCAAGTCGGAAGCGTTCCGGTCGTACTGACCGGCGGCGTATTCCAGAACGACCGCATCACGCGCGGTATCGCGCAGCAGCTGGGCGGGTCGATCGAGCTGCTGCGACACCAGAACGTTCCGCCCGGCGACGGCGGAATCGCATTGGGTCAGGCGGTTGTCGCCAACGCGCTGTTGGCAGACCACGAATGAAGTACCGAGGAGTCGTGTCATGTGCCTAGGCGTGCCGGGTCAGGTCATCGAGGTCGACCACGAGATGAAGATCGCGACGGTCGATTTCTGGGGCGTTCGTAAGCAAGTGCGCCTCGAGGTTTGCGACGCACCCGTCGATCCCGGGGACTACATCCTGAATCACGTGGGGTTCGCGATTCGCAGAATTCCTGCCGAGGAAGCACTCGAGACCCTCGCACTGTACGACGAACTGCTGAGGTTGGCAGACGAGGAGGATCTGATGATGGCCGACGTGCGCAGCGAGATTGCTGCCGCGTCCGATTCGAAGACAGCATCTGACCGAGGTTCCAATGGATCCCAATGAGGGATTCGAGCGGATGAAGTTTCGCGATCCGGAGCGAGCGCGTGGTCTATGCGACGCACTCGAGCGTCTCGTTGACACCGCAGATCATGCACCGGTCTCCGTGATGCATGTCTGCGGAAGTCACGAGCAGGCGATCGCGAAGTTCGGCCTGCGCGCGGTGTTCCCACAGAACCTGCAGGTCATCATGGGACCCGGCTGCCCCGTTTGCGTCACCGACGTTCCCGAAATCGACGAAGCCGTCGCACTCGCCAAACAGGGCGTTCGAATCGCGTCCTATGGCGACATGCTTCGCGTGCCAGGCACGTCGCAATCACTCGCAGACGCGAAGGCGGAAGGTGCGAAGGTCGATGTCGTCTACAGCGTGACCCAGGCCGTCGAATTGGCGAAACAATGCAGCGAGGAGATCGTGTTCTTCGCATCGGGTTTCGAAACGACCGCGGTCGCGACAGCTGCGGTCCTCGTCGATGATCCGCCCGTAAACTTTTCCGTGTTGTCAGCACACAAGTACATTCCGCCGGTGATGGAGATCGTCGCCGAAATGCCGGGGACACGAATCGAAGGCTTTCTCGCTGCGGGACATGCCGCGACGATTACGGGTTCTGCCGTGTTCGAGATGTTCGTCGAACGCCACCGACTGCCGGTCGTGATCGCCGGCTTCGAACCCCTCGATATATTGGCGGGTCTGGTGAAACTCGTCGAAGTGATCAACAGCGGCGAGCCGCGAGTCGAGAACGCCTTTCCGCGCTGCGTTACGACTGAAGGCAATATCCCAGCACAGCAGCTGCTGTGGCGTGTCTTCCGACCAATCGGAGGACGCTGGCGTGGCATCGCGCACGTTCCCAACGGAAACCTGCGCTTGCGCGACGCATACGCCGAGTACGACACGCGCAAGCGTTTCGACATCGACGCGTCCACGCTCTGGCGTCACGCTCCGCCGAAGCGGGTAGAACAATGCCAATGCGGCGACATCATGGCAGGGATTGCATCGCCGTCCGA
>JAJDAM010000789.1 GCA_029261905.1 Deltaproteobacteria bacterium | reverse complement strand
GATCGATAGCCGCACGCCGGATTCGGGGAGCAGCGAATCCAAAGCGTCGACTGGCACCGTCGGCTCCACACCCGATCGAACGCCAGATTCGGACTGACTCGGACTGGCGATGAAATCATCCACGACCAGATCACACGAATCGATCAGATCCCGAACGCGCTCCGAATCGGGACTCCCGATCATCGAGCGCTTCGACGTGTTCAGGAAACGAAACAGCGCACCGTCTTCTCCGGGCGGGAGGTCAGCACCACTCGACGTCCAGCGTCGCATCGGGTCGCCCGTCTCGGCCTCGACCTTGATGACTTCGGCGCCCGCGTCGGCCAGCAGTTTCGTGCAATACGGACCGGCGATTCCCGACGTGAAGTCGATGACCCGGAGGTCCCGCAGTCCGAATTTCACGTCGCCGCTGCCTCGGCAATTTCGTCGATCAGGCCCCAGTCGAGTGCGGTCTGGGTATCGATTCGGGCGCCGGTCAGCGCCCACCAGGCTGTGCGTTGCCGGCCAATTCGTCGCGGAATGCTCGTCGTTCCCCCTGCACCGGGCACCAACCCCATCGAAACCTCGGGCAGTGAGAAGAACGTCCCGGGTCGCGCAACGATACGGCTCGCAAAAGCGGGCAACTCGATACCCGCGCCGATACACGCCCCGTGAACCTCGACACGAACACGTGACGCGCACTGAGCGAGCTGGCGGCCGACGTTTCGCGCGGAACGGATCGCGTGCGCGGTCGACGGGTCGGGAAGCGTGCCAAATTCGTCCAGGTCGCCCCCACTACAGAACACTTCGCCTTCACCGGAGAGCACGATCTCCAACAGTGATGGGTCCGCTGCAGCCAACGCCAGTCCCTCCGCGAGCCCATCGCGTATCTCCATCGAGAACGCATTGCGGCGCGCCGGCCGATTCAACGTGAGTCTCAGGCGATCGCCGCTCCGTTGAATTCGGACCGCCGGTTCCGAGTCGCTCCCGGTGTTGGGCTTCAGCGGATTGATCGGATGAGCGGCACGGTAACGGGTGAGCCAGCCGCCAAACTCGGGACCGGATTGGAGCATTGAATACACGAGCGACTCGGCGATCAGACCCTTGTGAACGTCGAGTGTTTCGCTCATTCGCAGCAGCTGTACCAGCGAGGCGGCGGCGAGTGGAGACGTCTCGATGGCGCTGAGCACCAGATCGACTTGCGCCCGGTGATCCAACAGGACGTCGAGGTGGGGAGCGATCCGGTCAGCGAGCCCTACGGGTTTGCCGACCCCGATCGTCGGACACGGCAGCTGAGCCAGTGCGCTGCATGCGGTTTCGATCTCGGACGCACTGCACGTCGAAGCTTCGGATTCCGCCAGGTCGACGACGAGCACCGGCGCACCCGTGAGGTGCGAAAAACTCTCCAGCGCCGTCGCGGTTTGGAGCCGGCTGATCATCTGCTGTGGATTCAAGAAGACAGCGGCTTGGCTCAACTCGCCTCCACCAATTGCGCGCGAACGACCCGCCTCAGCAGCTTGCCGGTTTCGTTGTACGGGAGTTCCGGTACGAACTCGATTCGCTGGGGCGTGCGCGAAGAGCGAAGCCGGTCTTTGACCCACTGTTGCAGTTCGCCAATGAGGTCGGGTTCGGCGGCGATCCCGCCACCCCCCGCAACTGCCCCGTGCAACACGATGACGGCCGCGACGGCCTCCCCCCACTGCTCGTCCGGAATCCCGACGACTGCAGCATCCGCCACAGACGCGTGGGTGAGCAACACGTCTTCGATCTCTCCAGGCGACAGGTTTTCGCCGCCGCGCACGATCACGTCATCGACACGCCCTTCGAGAAACAAGTACCCCTCGGCATCGAGCGAACCGCCGTCGCGGGTTGGAAACCAGCCGTCGGCTTCGAGCATGCTGCCCTTCGAGAGGTACTCGCCCGAAACCTGTTCGCCGCGCACGTAGATCTCTCCGCTTTCGCCCGGCCCGAGTGCTTTGCCGTTTTCGTCGCGGATTTCGATCTCGAGCGTTGGAAGGGCTCTGCCCACCGACACCAGTCGCCGCCGCACCTCGGGATCTTCGCTGGCCGCCGCGACCCGATGGTCGTCTGGACCGAGGACGGTGACGGTTGAACTCGTCTCGGTCAATCCATAGGCGTTCGTGAAGTTCGTGTCGGGAAACAATTTCAGCGCACGCTCGATCAATGCGAGCGGCATCTTCCCGCCGCCGTACGAAATGGCCTGCAGGTCGGGGAGGTCGCCCGCGTCGCTGTCGTCGAGCGCCTCGATGATGCGCGCCAACATCGTCGGCACGACGAATGCGTTGGTGATCTTTTCCTTGCGCGCCAGATCCAACCAGTCCGTCGGACTGAAGTTCGCCAACTGCACGATGCGACGGCCCGAATAGACCGAACTCGCGATCGCTGCCATTCCAGCGATGTGATAGGGCGGAACACACACGAGCCCGGCTGCTCGTTCGTCGGCCGACATGAATTCGACGCTGCCCAGGATGTACGAGACCAGATGCTTGTGGCGCAACACGGCTGCCTTGGGGGCGCCGGTCGTGCCGCTCGTGTACAGCAGGATCGCGATCTCTTCGGGATCCATCGGCCACTCGCCGCTGTGATCCGGCCCGTCGGCAGTCGCATGACCGATGAATTCTTCGCGGGTCATCACCGTCAAGCCGGGCAGATGGGCCAGAGTGGCCTTGCGTTCGGGATCGGTGATCAGCACGGCCGGGGTGATTTCCCCGAGCAGTCTTTCCAACTCGTCGCCCGTCAAGCGGTAGTTGAGGGGGACGAAGGGGACGCCGGCCCACGCGCTCGCGAACAGGCCGATCGGAATGGCCAGGCTGCTCACGTCGAGCACGGCGAGTCGCGTCGCTCCAGTTTCCTGGACGCGGTTCGCGGCGCGGCCCGCAGCGCGGAACAGGTCCGCATAACTGAGCGCGTCGGCGGCGTTTTGCACCGCCACCCGCTCGCCGAAACCCGACGAGGCCATTTCCAGCAACATCATCAGATTCATCGGTCAGTCCGACGACGGCAGGGGCTTGGCTCCCTTGATCGTGAGGTCGGCGCCGCCCAGCTGGAGCGAACCATCGCCCGGCTTGGTGCAAAGCAATTCGAGGTCGCCCGCTTCGTTGACGTAGCGCTTGCCGATCTGCGTGCCGCCCTTGGCATCGTCGGCGATCGTCGCGCCATCGGGCTCGGTGCCGAGCGGTAACATCGCTGCACCGCCGCATGTGAGATCGACCTCTCCCTGGGGTGCCAGGATCACCATCACTTCAGTCGCGCAAACGGCGCTACGGATGCGCCCTCCAGCCTTCAGCTCCATGTTTTGGATTCCTTCCGTGGCAGGTGGTTGGGTGGTGTGCACTTGGGACAGAATATCAATATGAACCGCCGAGTATCGAGCTTCGAGCCACCCCAGCGCAACCGCTCGCGCGCGTATGCGCTCCGGCTACTCGACGATATGGCTTCCGGCCAAAGACCGCCCGAATTCGTGGAATCGAATCCCGCGGTCGCGTGGGCGACCTCGGGCGCGATGTCCCTGACGGGGACCGCGGAAGGAGCGCCCGTGCTGGCGCCGAGTGGAATCCCCGTTGCCGTCGAAGGGGCATTTCGGGCGCTGTGTGCACTGGTCGAGCCGGGCAGGTTCTCGGCACTCGATGCGCCGGGTCTGCTTTCCGAGCGGGCCGCGCACTTCGGCGGTCGTCGTCGCGGCCGAATCTCGGCTGGAGGCAACTGTCGACTGCTGAGATCGATCGATGGCTGGATCGCGGTCAACCTGGCCCGACCCGATGATTGGGGGCTCCTCGCAGCGTGGTTCGAGGACCAAACCGCGCAGAGTTTCGGATCTCCATTCGACGCAGTGGATAGAATGAATGAGAGCGTTGGGGAACACGACGCGGATGGTTGGCAATTCGTCGGCCAGCGCGTCGCGCAGCGACGCTGCAGAGAATTGATGGAGCGGGGGCGTCTACTGGGTCTCCCGGTGGCAATCGCTGCATTGGAAGGCCACTCGGAATCGGAACGGCGGGCTCCGAGTTGGCAACAGGTCGTGGCCACGGGCCGCTCGATCGAGCGCAGGGCGGGCACGGTTCCGCGTGTGCTCGATCTGAGTTCTCTGTGGGCCGGTCCACTGTGCGCGCATCTGCTCGCGTCCAGTGGTGCCGAGGTGATCAAGGTCGAGAGCCTGGAACGACCGGACAGCGCACGCATCGGCGCGCCAGAATTCTTCGATCTGCTCAACGCGGGCAAGCGCAGCGTCGGGCTCGAAATCGGCTCGGAAGAGGGCCGCGCACGGCTACGGCAGTTGATCGAGCGCACTGACATCGTCATCGAGAGTTCTCGCCCGCGAGCCCTCGCGAATTTGGGAATCGACGCCGCGGACTGCGTGAAGGCCCAACCGGGGCTCAGCTGGATCAGCATCACCGGCTATGGACGCGGCGAACCCGAGCAGAACTGGGTCGCCTTCGGTGACGACGCAGGCGTCGCGGCTGGGCTGGCAGCGGCGATTGCCGACGCACAGGGTCCACTGTTTTGCGGCGATGCGATCGCCGATCCACTGACGGGACTTCATGCCGCGGTGGCGGCGCTGGGATCGTTTCGAAGCCGACGCAGCCAGTTGATCGATCTCAATCTCTGCGATGTCGCCGCATTCGCGCTGGCAGCAGGACCCGAATGTCCTCGCAACGCCACGATCGAAGTCGATTCGAGCGGCACCTACGAACTGGCCGTCGGCGCAGACCGCTATCCGGTTTCGGAGCCACGCACCCGCTCTGCGAGCGGCCCCGCCGAAGCGCTGGGGGCATCCAACGCATCGGTGTTCGAGCGTCTGGATCGTCGTTGCTGATTCTCGATTCGGAAATCGACGGCAAGAAGCAGATGGCGCTGCGGACCGACGGTGATCGCATCGTCGAACTCGGGCCGTCGCTTCGCCCGCACGCCGACGAAAAGGTCATCCACGCCGCGGGGGGCGCGCTGATCCCGGGTCTCCACGATCATCACATTCACCTGTTGGCTCTGGCCGCGGCCACCAGCTCGGTGGGTTGTGGACCACCGGATGTCGAGGGTCCCGAAGCCCTCGGTCGAGTGCTGGCGGCAGCCGGGCCGGAGCAAAGGGCGGAGCAGCGGGTGCCCTCGACGCGTTGGATCCGTGGGGTGGGATACCACGAGTCCATTGCCGGCGTTCTGGATCGCCATCGACTCGACGCCTGGGTACCCGACCGGCCGCTGCGGATCCAACACCGAACCGGCGCGATGTGGATGTTGAATTCTCGCGGAGTCGATTGCCTCGGGCTCGATCACGGTGTCGATGCGATCGGCGTCGAGCGCGATGAAGCGGGGCGCGCGACCGGCCGGCTGTTCGATCTCGATGCGTGGCTTCGCGATGCGCTGGGTGCGGCCGTGATCCCCGATTTGGAACCCGTCGGTCGCATGTTGTCTGCATGCGGAGTCACCGGGGTCACCGACGCCACGCCAACGAACTCGACCTCCGAATGCGACGCGTTCGCGGCCGCGGCCGCCAGCGGAGCCCTTCCGCAGCGAATCGTCGCGATGGGCGTACCCGACCTGGTCACGCCAGCCCCTCCGGTCTTGCTCGGTGCCGTGAAGATTCTGTTGAAGGAGCGGTTGTTGATCGATTTCGACGAACTCGTCGAAACGATCGTCGCGGCGCACAAAGCGGGGCGGGGCGTTGCGATTCATTGCGTGACCCGAGCGGAGTTGGTGTTTGCAGTGTCTGCGTTCGATGCCGGCGGCGCGCAGCCGGGTGACCGCATCGAG
>JAJDAM010000788.1 GCA_029261905.1 Deltaproteobacteria bacterium | reverse complement strand
ACTCGTCCCAGCTGGGCCGTTCAAAAAAGAAGCTGCGTTCGAGAATGCCCTGCAATTCACGGTGCAGCGATTCGAGTTCTCCATCATTTTGGAGCGTGTCGTCGGCCAGTTCGCGCACGGCGAGCAATTGCTGCCCGGCGGGATTCGAGCCGCCCAATTCGCGGCCCTCCAAGCGGCGCAGCTCGGCCAGATCGGTCGGATCGCCGTTTCGCTTGCGCTCGACGATTCGCTCGAGCCGAAGCGCCTCGTCTGCCTCGATCCACAGCAGTCGAAAGTCGCGTGTGCGGGCTCGCAGCGCCTCTACCTCGGCCGGGTGCCGGACCGAATCGATTACGTAGTTTCGATCGGCAATCAGAGTGCTCGCCAGCCGCTCGGCCAGGCCGCCCAGCCCCTCCGTCTCTCGAATCTCGTTGCCGACCTCGATCATCCGCTCGCGGGTCTCTTCGAGGCCACGGGTCGCGAGCTCGGCGCGAATCACGTCGGAAAGCGACAGGGGGTAGAAGCTGCGCGCCTCCAGGAAAGCGACCGCCTCCCCCTTGCCCGCACCATACAAACCCGAAATTCCGACGATCATGTCAACTCCTTCCGGCGTTCACCGGCTCCAACAGCTCGCGCAGGCTCCGGATGATCGGACAGTCGAGCCCATGATAGGTTCCCGTCGGGTCGATGATCACTGGCAACAGTCCTCCAGCGCGAGCGCCCACGGCATCGATCGAATAGATATCACCGATGTAGACGACGCGCTCCGCGGGCAATTCGAAGCGCCGAAGCGCACGGCGAAATATCTCGGGATCGGGCTTCTCGACGCCTTCGAAGTGGGAATCCACGACGAATTCGAGGTAATGGGTCAATCCTGCGTTCCCCAACGCCGTTTCGGCGCGACCGTCCGCGTTCGAGACCACGGCGGTCCGCACGCCCCGCTCTCTCAATCCACACAGCGTTTCCACCGCGTCCGGCATCGGAATCCGCCAGATATTCTCGGCATGATGAGATACCGATACTTCGGCCGCGATTTCGGACGCGGCCTCTGCCGGAATCTCGGACATCGCGAGCAGGCCTTCGAAGTACGCCTTCAGACGACTGGAATCGGTTCCGATCGGGCCCCGCGATTTTTCGCCGCGGCGATCGATCGCGATCCGAGCCGCGGCTTCTGCCAATCGGAGTTCGCGATCATCGATCTCGAAGCCACGGGCCGAGGCTGCATCGATGAACACCTGGTAGTCGACATGTACGAGCGTTCCCCCTGCATCGAACAGCACGGCTGAAATCGTCTCGCTATCGATCGGGATCAACATGCGGCGGCCTATAGCACAGCCCTGCTCGGTCTGGCAGGCTGCACGACGTGCACGCACTCATCACCGGAGCAGGCGGATTCGTCGGCGGCCATTTGATCCCGCGCCTGAAAGCCGAGGGCTGGCGCGTCACGCCGTACGATCTCGAGCTGGACGTACTCGATCGCGTCGCCGTGCAGGCGGCCTTCGAACGCGACAAGCCCGATGCGGTGATTCACCTCGCCGCGCAAGCGTCGGTCAGTCAATCGCAATCGGCCCCGGCTTTGACGCATCGAGTGAACTATCTCGGCACGCTGACGGTCCTTCGCGCAGCGCTGCATTGTGAATGGCGACCCCGCTTGCTGCTGGTCGGCTCCGGGGACCAGTACGGGACTGCGTCCCCCGGCTCACCGTCATTCACTGAAGACACACCGCTGCAACCGAGGTCCGCCTACTCCCGAAGCAAGACCGAGGCGGAACAGCTCGCATGCCGCTACCTGGACGCGGGCGTCGACGTGGTGCGCGTGCGCTCGTTCAACCACGCCGGTCCGGGGCAAGCCCCGATTTACGTCACGTCCAGCTTTGCGAGACAGATTGCGGAGGTCGAACTCGGACAGCGCGAGCCGGTGATGCGGGTGGGGAACCTGGAATCCGTTCGCGACGTCATCGACGTGGACGACGTGGTCCAAGCCTACCGGCTGCTGCTCGATCGACACATTCCGGCCGACGTGTACAACGTCGCCGGCGGCGTCGGCCGCAGCATCGGCGAGTTGCTCGAGATGTTGCTCGCGAACGCACGTGTTCGACCAACAGTCGAAGTTGATCCCGCACTCGTGCGCCCGACCGACTACTCGGTGGGTGACTCGTCGCGACTTCGAGCGGCTACGGGATGGCGACCGACGATCCCGATCGAAAACACGCTTGCCCGGATGCTCGACTACTGGCGCGACGAGCTCAGCAAGTCATGAGCAACGCCGACCACACGTCACCGTTCGCATCGGCCATCTCGCGGCTGCCGGCGAGAGACAATCCGACTGCCGCAGCCGCAGCAATCACCGTTTCACACTCCTCGCGCAGCAAACCGGCGAATACGGCGTGTCCCTCAGGTCGCACGCGCGCGGCGATTGCGACGATCAACGGCATCAGTTCGGTCCGCAGCAGGTTCGCGACCACGAGGTCGAATGCGCCCTCTGCGGCCACCGCGTCGAGCGGGCCGGTGAATACCGCGAGTCCATGCGCGAAGCCGTTGACGCGAGCGTTGGCAACCGTGGCCTCTGCGGCGAGGGGGTCGAGATCGAACGCGAATGCAGCGCTCGCACCGAATCGGAGTGCAGCGAGGGAGAGCACCCCCGTACCGGTGCCTACATCGAGCATGCGCCAATCGGGATTGCGCGCCTCGAGCGTCGGTGCGAGCGCGTCGATCCATTCGAGTGTCAGATGCGTGGAGGGGTGCCCGCCGGTACCGAACGCCTGCCCAGGATCGATGATCAACTCCGACTGGCCGGGTTTCAGGGTCGCCTCGACGAATGAAGGTCGTACCAGCAAGCGCGGTGAGATCTCGGCCGCTTTCAACCCCACCTTCCACTGCTCAGTCCAATCGGCCGGCGCGATCCGCTCGGGCGCGCGAACACGGGCATCGGGCGCTGCGCGAGCGATGGCCGCCTCGACCGCCGCCTGCGCATCGGCCGGGGCGTAGAGCAGCAGCCGTATGCCGTCTGACGTGTCGCGTTCTTCGATCCCGGCAGCGCCCGCTTCGAATGCTTCGGCACACAGGATCTCGGCCGTTTCCCGGTCCGCCAAGCAGACCTCGATGCAGACGTACTCGCCGGCACTATTCGTGGCCTTCGCGATCGCCATATCGTTGGGTTCCTCGGGTTGTTACTTGAGCCATGTCGCCGTGGGGCAGACCAAGCTGTTGCTCGCGCGCGAGCCCATCGAATCGGTACTCGCCAACCCCGATACCTCGAACGAAATTCGCGAGCAGCTCGAGTTGGTCGGGCAGGCTCGCACCTTCGCGACCGAACTCGGTCTCGATGTTGGCGGACAGTATACGAGTTTTGTCGATTGGCCTGGTGACCGAATCGTTACGACCCTGGTCTCCACCCGCCCGCAGCAAGTCACACCGGCCGGCTTCTGGTTTCCGATCATCGGAGAACTGCCGTACAAGGGTTTTTTCGATCCCGAGCGGGCCGCCGACGAGGCGGCGCGCTTGCGCAACGATGGACTCGACGTCTGCGAATTCGGCGTACGCGCGTATTCGACGTTGGGCTGGCTAAACGACCCGGTCACCGGTCCGATGCTGCGCAGAGACAGCGGCGAATTGCTGGAGACGGTGCTCCACGAGCTCGTTCACGCCACCGTTTACGTATCGGATCACATCGACTTCAACGAAGGCGTCGCCAGCTTCATCGGGCAGGAAGCGAGCGTGCTGTTCTACCAGATAGCGGGTGAGCCCGAAAAAGCGCTTCGGCGACAAGGCGATGTCGACGACGGACGCCGCATCAATTCAGAGCTGTTGCGGTTTCGCGGCCAGGTGGCTGCGCTGTACGAGCACTCATCCGGCGATGTCGCCGCGCAGCGCAGCGAGCTCGAACGCGCGGCTCGCGACCGCATCGCAACCGTATCGTTGAGCAACCGGGACCCGGCGGCTTTGGCCGAGCACCTGCAACTGAACGATGCTTGTCTGGCCCTGATCGGGACCTATGCCTCCGATATCGAACGCTACGCCCAGCGCCTCGACGAACTGTCCGGTGATCTACCGCGATTCGTCGCACACTTGAAAGCCGCGGCCGATGCCGACGATCCGAAATCGGCATTGCTTTCGGCCGATCCGGACGATCCAGATTGAACCGATCCGGGCCGGGCAGTTTCCAAATTTCACATACACCGGCAACTGTGCATCACCCACCGGCAGAACCGGTGGGGAACGGGCAACACCTCACTCAGGTAGCGGCAGACAAACGCCGAATAGGCCGTGGTGTCCAACACTGACAACACCCTCTCTCCGCCCGAACTTTCCTCCCCCGACGGCCTCCCGCAGATGGACTCGGACCGGGCCGCCGAGATGGCTGCGCGCATCCGTGCCAACGTCGAGCGCGCATTGCGGGGCAAACCCGAGATTGTTTGCCGCGTCGTCGAAACGCTGATCGCCGGCGGTCACCTGCTGATCGAGGATGTTCCCGGCGTCGGCAAGACGACCCTCGCGCGCGCGCTGGCGCGATCGATCGATGCGAAGTTTGCCCGCATCCAGTTCACCAGCGATCTGCTACCGAGCGATGTACTCGGAACGTCCATCCCCGAGACCCGAGACGGACTGCCGACCGGACTGTTTTCATTTCAACCCGGTCCGATCTTCGCCAACGTCGTGCTCGCGGACGAAATCAATCGCGCCAGCCCCAAGACGCAATCCGCTCTGCTCGAAGCAATGGCCGAACGCAGCGTCTCTGTCGATGGCGTCACTCACTCGCTCGAGGCTCCACACTTCGTGGTGGCCACCCAGAATCCCCTAGAACATCACGGTGTACACCCGTTGCCCGAATCACAACTCGACCGCTTCCTGGTCCGCGTCGCGATCGGCTATCCGGCGCCGGAGGACGAAGCCGCTGTGCTGCGCGACGACCCGGCGGCCACGGAGTTACCCCAGCTCGCGCCGGTCGTGACGGGCGGCGACGTCGTCGCGCTTCAGCGCGCCGCCAACGAGGTGAAGTTCGACGGGGCCATCGTCGCATACCTGCTGTCGATCGTTGCGGAGACGCGCGATCACGAAGCGCTCGAGATCGGCGTGTCGCCGCGTGGCGCGATCGCGATGCGCCGCGCCGCACAGGCACGTGCACTCGTCGATGGACGAGATTTCTGCATTCCCGAAGACGTGCGTGATCTTGCGGTCGACGTCTTCGCGCATCGCGTCACGGTCGACCCTCGCTCGAGGCGTGGACGCGCGACCGAGGAAACCCCCTGGATCATCCGCGAGATTTTGGACGCAATCCCGATTCCGCTTTGAGCGCCAGAATACCTCCGCCGCGCGGCGCTTCTCGACCCGCTCCATCCCGCCTGCAACGCTGGCTTCGCCCTCCTCGAGCGCTTCGCCCGACCCGGGCCGGCTGGCTGTTCTTCTGCATCACGTTGGGCGTCGGGTTCGCTGCGCTGAATACGGGAAACAACCTCTTGTATCTCGTACTGTCGCTGTTGCTCGCGTTTCTGGTGCTATCGGGTGTCTTGTCCGAATCATCGCTACGCGGCATCCGCGTCCGTCGCCGAGTCCCGAGTGAGTTCGAAGCGGGATC
>JAJDAM010000787.1 GCA_029261905.1 Deltaproteobacteria bacterium | reverse complement strand
TTCACCGGTCGCGATACGAATGGGGTGGACGGCTTTTGCGATGCGAGCGTGGCCGAGGATGTCGTCCGGGCTCGTGGGCTCCTCGACCCACCACAGATCGAATTGCGCAAGCTGCTCGACGTGGTGGATGGCTTCGTCGACATCCCAGACCTGGTTCGCATCCACCATCAACTTGTTGGTGGTGCCGATTTCTTCGCGTACGATTCGGCAGCGGCGAACGTCGTCTTCGAGGTCGGCGCCGACTTTGATCTTGAAATGCGTCCATCCCTCCGCGAGCGCGGCTCGGCATCGCGTACGGATGGTTTCCTCGTCGTAGCCCAGCCATCCGGCAGAGGTGACGTAGGCCGGGTAACCATCGCGCAGCAGCAACGCTTCGCGCTCGGCCCGGCCAGCCAATTTCGCCTGGAGTATTTCGAGCGCCACTTCGGGCGAGAGCGCGTCGGAGATATGTCTGAAGTCGACTGCGCGCACGATCGCCTCGGGCTCGAGATCGGAGAGGTATTTCCAAAGCGGCTTCTTGGCGCGGCGCGCGAGGATGTCCCACACCGCATTGACGACGGCCGCGAGGGCGAGGTGTACGACGCCTTTCTCGGGCCCCAACCAACGCAGCTGGCTGTCGCCGGCGAGTGAGCGCCAGAATGCGCCCAGGTCGGCCTCGATCTCGTCGAGGTCCCGGCCGAGCAGGTGGCGCTCGTAAGCGTGGATCGCCGCGACACAGATCTCGTTGCCGCGACCGATCGTGAAGGTGAGGCCGTGACCCGAGAGCGTCGGGTCGTCGGTTTCGACGATGGCGACCGCTGCCGAGTAATCGGGATCGGGGTTCATCGCGTCCGAACCGTGCAGGCCATCGGACGTAGGGAAGCGAACGTCGTGAGCTCGGAGCGCAGTGATTCGTGTCGACATCGGCGCAATCTCGCCGAAGCCGCGCGCCGCGTCAACGGCGGCACGGCTCGTCTACACTGGCGTCCGGGCCGGTTGATTGGTAACCGGGTACCGCGCCGCGGTACCGAACGGCAACAACGGCAACAAGAGACAGGCGGGATCCGAAGTGGCAGCCATGACGAGTCGCGAATGAAGGCCGATGCGCGCACCCGGTTGGGCCGCAGCGACGTAGCGGTCACCGCTTTGGGCTTCGGCGGGGCTGCGCTCGGGAATCTGTATGTGCCGGTCAGTGAGCCGGTGGCCGCCGCCACGATCGACCGGGCCCTCGCAGCGGGCATCGCCCACTTCGACACGGCTCCCTATTACGGTTACGGACTGTCCGAGGAACGACTCGGTCGAGCGCTATCGGGCGTCGATCGCGCTGCGTACACGCTTTCGACCAAGGTTGGGCGGCTGTTGATCCCGCGCGATGGCGGGGCGCGCAACGATCAAGGCTTCATCGACGCCAACCGCTTCGATCCCGTATTCGACTACAGCTACGACGGCGTGATGCGGTCGTTCGAATCGAGTCTGGAGCGACTCGGCGTCGATCGGATCGACGTCTTGTTGATGCACGATATCGGAGCGCTCACGCACGGTGCCGAGCCGCATCGCGGCATTTTTGACGTCGCGATGCAGAGCGGTCTCCGCGCGATGCGGGAACTGCGGGATTCGGGAGTGGTCGGCGCGATCGGCCTCGGTGTCAACGAGTGCGAAGTCTGTATCGAGGCGCTCGAGTGCGTGGAACTCGATTGCCTGTTGCTGGCGGGTCGCTACACCTTGCTGGAACAGCGCGCCCTCGAGGGGCTGTTGCCGCTCGCCGAGGAACGCAGCGCTTCCTTGATCGTCGGCGCTCCGTTCAATTCGGGTATTCTCGTCGAGGCGGCTGCCGGCAACCGACACTTCGATTACGGCGACGCGCCCGCTGCGGTGGTCGAACGCGTCGAGCGAATGCGCGAGATCTGCAGTGAACACGGTGTCCCGCTGCCGGCCGCCGCGTTGCAGTTTCCGCTGCTTCATCCGGCGGTCGCGTGCGTGATCCCCGGCATGCGCGATGCCGAAGAAGTCGACGCGAACGTGCGGTGGATGGAACTCGAAGTGCCGCGCGCCCTCTACCGCGACCTGCGCGACGCCGGTCTCCTGCATCCGGATTCCCCAATCGAAGGCACCCCATGATCGACGCGCATCAACATTTCTGGCGCCCGGAGCGAGGCGACTACGGTTGGCTCGACGCGAGTGAACCCGTGCTCTATCGAGATTTCGAGCCCGAGCACCTCGCTCCCCATATCCGGCGCGCGGGGATCACGGGTACCGTGCTCGTGCAAGCTGCCGCAACGGTGGGCGAGACGCGTTTCCTGCTGGAGCTCGCAGAGCGGACCGACTGGATCAAAGCGGTCGTCGGCTGGGTGCCGCTCGAGGATCCCGGTGTCGAAAGGACGCTCGACGATCTCGCACGAGAACCTTCGTTTCGCGGTGTGCGACCGATGATCCAGGATATTCCCGACGATGACTGGATGCTGAGTGAGGCAATCGCCCCGGCGCTGCGCGCGCTCGTCGACCGGGATCTGAGCCTCGATGCGCTCGTCCACCCACGGCACCTGTCACGCGTGGTCGTGCTGCTCGAACGTCACCCCGACTTGCGTGTCGTCGTCGATCACGCGGCGAAGCCCGAGATTCGAGCGGGTCGCTTCGAAGACTGGGCGGCCGACCTCGCGCGAATCGCGCGCGACACGACTGCCTGCTGCAAACTCTCGGGTCTCGTCACCGAAGCGGGGCCGGACTGGCAGGTCGATGACTTGCGGCGCTATGCCGATCACGTCGTCGATTGTTTCGGCCCGGAACGCGTGATGTGGGGAAGCGATTGGCCCGTCGTGGAGATCGCCGGCGGTTTCGAGCGATGGCGAGCCGCGACCGATGTTTTGTTGCAGGGGTTGGGGGATAGCGAGCGGAGCGCCATCCTGGGTGGAGCGGCCGCACGCTTTTATCGAATCGAATCACACCCAATCAACGCAGCGACGAGCAGCGCCGCTGAGCTGGACGAAAGGAGTGAGTGAGTGACGACGACACGCAGGTTCCGGGGAATCTACTGCCCCAACGTGGTGCCCCTCGATGACAGCGGCGCGATCGACGAAGCCGAACTGCGGGCATATGTCGGGTGGCTGATCGATCGCGGGATACACGGCTTGTACCCGAACGGATCGACCGGCGAGTTCACGCGTTTCACAGCCGAGGAGCGCCGACGCATCATCGAGATCGTCGTCGATGAAACCGCCGGCCGGGTGCCCGTTCTCGCCGGCGCAGCCGAGGCCAATACCCGCGAGACCCTCGCCGCATGCGAGTACTACGCGAAAATCGGAGCGGACGCCGTCGCAATCGTCTCGCCGTTCTACTACAAGCTGTCGCCCGAGGGGGTCTGGGCGTACTTCGACGAAATTGGTCGCAATACACCGATTGATGTGACGCTGTACAACATCCCGATGTTCGCATCGCCGATCGATCTGAATACCGCGCAGCGGCTCGCCGGTGCGCACGCGCGCATCGTCGCCATCAAGGACTCGTCGGGTGACCTGCCGTTCATGCGGTCGATGCTCGAGACCATTCGTCCGGAGCGTCCGGATTTCTCGTTCATGACGGGTTGGGATGCCTGCCTGCTCGACATGCTGGAACTCGGCTGCGACGGTGGGACGAACGCGACGAGCGGCGTGGCACCGGAACTGACGCGCCAACTCTTCGATCTGGCGGCGGACGGCCGCATCGAAGAGGGCAGGGGGCTGCAGGACCGGATCGCACGGCTATTCGATGCGCTGTTTGGCGCCGCCGATTTTCCGGAAGGGTTTCGCATGGGCGTCGGGCTGCGTGGCATCCGGGTCGGGGCCGGGCGCACGCCGCGGTCCGCACGCGATCGCGCGGGCGACGCGGACACGCTCGTCATGCTGCGCGCGCTACTCGCTGCCGAGGAGCTGGCGTGAGGCGCTTCGGGCAGGCTTTGGGCATCCGGACCGAGTGCATCGACGTCTATCGACAGCATCACGCGAAAATCTGGCCCGAGATCGAGCGGGCCATCCGCGATTCGGGTATTCGCAACTACTCGATCTTCCTGCGCGGTGACCAGCTCTTCGGCTACTACGAGTACCACGGCCCCGATGACGAGTTCGACACGCGGATGGACACGCTCGCGAACGCGCCGCGCATGCGCGAGTGGTGGGACGTGATGGAAGCCATGCAGATTCCGGATCCCGCCCGAACGCCCGGAAGCTGGTGGTCGGACATGGAAGAGGTCTTCCACCAGGATTGAAGTGGCCGAGCGCTAGCCGGCACGGCCCACTACAGGCCCACTACAGGCCCATGCCGCCGCGCCCGGCGATCAGCGGTAGATCCAGCGTCGATAGGATGCCGGGCGGCGCGGCGCATACGAACGGGATCGCGTTCACCGCGCGCATCCCTGTGGACAAGCAGCCACCGGCGTTGCCGTCGCCCCCAAATTCGTCCGCAATCACGGTCTCCTGCACGATGTTGGGGCTGCCGGTGATCTGGATGCGGCTGGCGTGCGCGGGATGGGAATTCGGGCGTGGCCAATCCGGGGCCGCGTCGGGCACGAGGCGGTGGATGTGGTCGATGATGATGCGGGGTTCGCCTCGAACGATGCCCTGGAGTTCGATCCGGTGCGCGGCGCATCGACCGGTTTCGACGCGGCCGAGTGGGTACTCGATCGGGGAGGGCGCCGCCCAGCGCTGATAGTTCTCGCGCGTTTCGCTCACATCGACGCCCAACGCTTCGGCAATCATGTAGAGCGGTCCGCCCCAGATGCCGGACATCAAACCCGGCGTGGCGAGCAGCGGCGGGTCGTCCAGCGAAGATTGCAACCCCATCATCTGCAGGCTTGCCTGGTCGGGATACGTGCCCGCATCCAAGAACTCAGTCGTGTGTACTCGGTCGACGCGACCACACAGACCGAGCAGGGTGAGGGGAAGTAGATCGTTGCCGAATCCCGGATCGATCCCACCGCTAAAGAACGAAACGCCGCCTTCGCGACACGCGTCTTCGATGGGCATCCGCAATTCATCCGGGACACGTTTCGGGTTCTGAAAGACGCCCAGGGTCGTCTCGACCACGTTCTTGCCCGCGCGCAGCGCGGCCGTCAGGTTTTCGATGTTGATCGCGGCATGCATGGCACTCGGCCCGAAATACGCGACGGCGTCGGCGGGCTTTGCCAATGCGGCCAGCGCATCTCGCGTGGCGCGGATCCCCACGGGTTCGACGCCGGCGATCTCACCGGCATCTTTTCCATCCTTCTCCGGATCGTTCACGATCACACCGACCACTTCGTACGCCGGATGGGTCAACAGATCGCGAAGCACCGCCTTGCCTACGAAGCCCGTCCCCCAGATGATGACTCGATGCGCCAACGTCTCTCCTGTTCATGACATGGAAACGGGATGGAAACGGGATGGAAACCGAACCGATCGACTCAGGGAGTCGCGGCCGGCTTGCGTAGCCGCAACAAGAAACGATCTGTTTTGCCGCGGACGGCTTCGTCGAAGACGTTCAGTGTGTGGTCGTCTGCCGGGTTTCGCAAAATGTCACTCGAGCCATCGAGTTCGAACGGCGATGCCTTCACGGCAGCCAGTACGAGCGCTTCGTCGATACGGTGAAGCTTCTCGTTATCGGCGTCCGCGTTTCCATGGTGATCGATGATGCCCAGTACGCCACCGGGCTCGAGCAGGCGATACACGTCCGCGAGGAAGCTCGAGGCCGCGTCGGCTCCTCGGCCGTTGTAGATGTCGTGAAAATTGAGCGCGGTGATTGCGGCGCCGATGGAGCCGGCTTCGAGAGTCGCCTCGGCGAGGTTCTGGTCGACACGTTCGACATTCGCCAGGCGGCTGGCCGCCAATCGTGCGGTCATCGCCTTCTCGTTGGCGCCGTCGCGCATCTGCAACACGTAGGGCGAGTTTTGCGCGTACACCTTTCCCCTGGGTCCGACCGCAACCGACAATACTTCCGTGTAGTAGCCTCCCGCCGCAATCAGATCGAGAACCGTCATGCCGGGCTCGATGCCCAGAAATGCGACGACCTCGGCGGGTTTTCGACCCGCGTCTCGTTGCTTTTCGGCCTCGATGCGGTCGCCGTCGGCGAGGCTGCGCGCCAGTCCGGTGGCGGGCTCGGAGGCTGGATCGGAGCTGGCCTCAGCCGAAATGGAAACTGCGACGACGAAAAGCAGCGCAACCAGTCGAGCGAAGCGGGTGGCTTTCATTAGGATGATTCCTCCAATGCCTGGATGTGCGGCTGAGGCGTGATGGATCAAAGCGCCAGGCGCGTTGAAGGCTAGGGGGTCGACCCGAGACGGGTCAAGCGGTGGCGCGCGCGAATGCAATGGCCGAGAAGCGACGAGAATTCGCCACTACACTGAGGTCTGCGCAGAAATCTCGCGAGGAGACGGTCGATGGTCGAAACCTATCTCGGGTCGTGCCACTGCGGAGCGGTGCGCTTCGAAGTGGATATGGACCTCGACCACGTCCGGGTCTGCGACTGTTCGCTATGCCGCAAACGAGGGGCTCTGAATCATCGCGTCGAGGGCTCGCAGCTTCGACTGCTCACACCGATCGACGAACTCACGCTGTATCAGTGGCATACCCGGACGGCCAGGGATTATTTCTGCCCGACCTGCGGGATACTGCCGTTCCGACGGCCCCGGACCGCGCCTGATCTGTGGACCGTGAACGTCCGCTGCCTCGAGGGTGTCGATCTGGGAGCGATTCCTCAACGACATCTTCCCGGAAGTCGGCTCGACTGACTGCGCGCCCGGGCTCAGAACAAGTCGGTTTGTTCGGGGTCTTTGGGTTTGCTCTTCTCGTCTGTCCTCGATCCCGACACCGGCGGCTTTGTGGGCTTTCTCTTCGTCGCCTTCTTCTTCGAAGCATCGCGATTCAACTTCAGCGTCTTGACCGGCTTCGGGGCCAGCCGGATGCCGCGGGCCGTTGT
>JAJDAM010000786.1 GCA_029261905.1 Deltaproteobacteria bacterium | reverse complement strand
CTGCAGCCGTTTTGGAACCTGTGTCTGCCGTAACTCCCGGGCTGCCGGCCATTTCGCTGCGCTCTCCTTAATGTGCGCGCTTCAGGTGGCCCTCCGTACGAATCGTTGCAGACGTCGCGCGTCGACGGCATTCTCGACGGCACCGAGTTCTTGAATCGTCCATTCCATAGAGAAAAAGAGACCGACATGTCGCGTATCGAGTTGGAGGCCATCGGCCGAGTGGAGGCGTCGAGGCAGAACGCCGTTGACGACTACTGGGGTGCCGAAGACGCCTGCATCGTCATCGACGACGGCTTCCCGTCAGACGCTCTCGAGGGCATCGAGAATTTCTCCCACGTCGAGGTCCTCTTCTTCTTTCACCAGGTCGACCCATCGAAGGTGGTTCACGGCGCGCGTCATCCGCGAAACAACACCGAGTGGCCGGCGGTCGGAATCTTTGCGCAACGCGGCAAGAACCGACCGAATCGAATCGGAAGCACGATCTGTCGCGTCGTGAAGCGAGACGGGCGCAGGCTCCACGTCGCTGAATTGGACGCCATCGACGGAACGCCGGTATTGGATATCAAGCCCGTGATGGCGGAGTTCCTGCCTCGCGGAGAGTTGCGCCAGCCGGAATGGTCGCGCGAGCTCATGCGCCACTACTGGAACGAGAAGTCCGACTGACCAGAACGCGTCGCTGGTGGGTGCCGTAGATGGCGTCGTCATTGCCCGGTCGTCGCGTCCGATGTCTTCCTGCGCCGAAGTGCACACAGCGTCGCGAGCGCTGCAAACATAGAGACTGTGGCGGAAGGCTCCGGCACGATCCCGGGCGAAAAATCCATCGTGTAGAAGTCAGCCAGCGGGAAGGTGTTCTCTCCTCGCGCGAGGTCGAAAGCCTGCTGGTCGAACGTGAACGAGCCACTCGCTTCAGACACATTGCACGCGGCCGTTGTCTCATCATCGAAGTCGAACCTGATAATGCAAGACGTAGCCACTCTCACGAGATTGATGTTGTCGATCACCAGATCGACTGTCTCTTGGACGTCCACTGTGTCGAATTGCCGAAAGTCGATGGTGCTGCCCTCGACGGTCGTTGCCTTCGCGTCGAACAGGTCAGGGTTCGGCGGCGGTACGGACGAAGAAGACCGTGCGCTCACCTGCGCAACCGCCGCAATCCCAACGGCCGACGTGTCAACGGTGGCGGAAGCCGAGAAGCGTACGGGAATCGAGTTGATCTGCTGGCCGGGTGTGCCGACTTCCCGCACGCGCAACTCGAAGTCGACGATCGCGGTTGTCTGGATGCCGAGGTTGAGATTGAACCGGCAGTCGCAATCTGTGAGGGTCGATGCTGAGATCACCGGGCCGAAGGTCGTCACTACCCTCGAGTTCGAACGCGTTTCATTCGTGTCGATGACACAGAAGAGATCAACGGGCTCCTCGACGGTATCGACGACATTCCCTTCCTCGCAAAAACGCCCTACGAGGCTGGTTGCGGGGCCGAGTTCGACCGGCTGCGCATGAGCGCTCGAGGCCCCCAGGTGTGTCAGGGCGATGAGGAGCCATGCGGCATGGCGTAGTTGTGAGAACCGAAGACGATCACGCACGAACACGCTGAATCGCAGCAGTGGGTCGAATTTTGGAATTGTGTGGATTTCAAGGTCTGTTGAGAGCATCTTCCGACGATAGGATGTTGCTCCGGATATTCAAAATTCTCCTACACGGAAGGTGTCCGGTCGAATGCAGGGAAATCGAGGGGTCTGTCGGGGGAGTCAC
This sequence comes from Deltaproteobacteria bacterium, assembly GCA_029261905.1. Taxonomy (GTDB): domain Bacteria; phylum Myxococcota_A; class UBA9160; order UBA9160; family SMWR01; genus JAJDAM01. The sequence goes on along the minus strand of JAJDAM010000786.1, from coordinate 2,807 downwards.
CGTGCGCCACGGTGAGGACACGAATCCCTTCATCTGCGCCCCGATACAACCTTCGCATGCGCGTCGGCTGCTCGCGGTACCGGACGGCGAGTCCACCTCGATGTCCCGCTTGATCAGGCAGCGTCGAAAATCGATCGCGCCTTGCCGACGGGGACGGCTTCGGGGTAGACGGCGGTCACATCAGCGATCAAGCCCGGGTCTTCGACGCGATCGAGATCGAAACGGAAATCGGCACCCCTTTCCGCCAGGTCGCGATCGAACACGTTCGCCACCTCCGCAAGCGAGAGCACGTCTGCCAGCTGTTGGAGCTGTTCCGCTTCGTCGCGATAGACATCGGCTTTCCACAGAACGCTGACGCGGTACTGATCGAGCGGGGCCTGGTAGCGCACCTCACCGCGATCGGTCACCGCCCACTCGCCGTCGCTATCGGCGACCGGTGCGAGCTCGGCGCGCGGAGTGACGAGTCGTGTGCCCTGATCGAACGGACCCACCGGCCCGACCTGGTGGAACATGCCGTGGTTGTCGCCGACCAGCGCAGTATTCGCCATGTCACCGATGTGTTCGTGCGGCGGCGCGTCGGGACCATCGGCCCAGTAGGTCAAGCCACCGCCTTCGACATCGTTCATCCACCAGATCGAGGTCGCCTGCGAGATTGCGTAGCGATCGAAGAGCCCGGACCAGAGCATCGTGCGGAGCAACCACATGGGTGTATTGCTGCGATCGCGTCCCTGAAAACGCGGGTTGTCGGTATGGGCCGGACCGCAACGTTCGAGTGCCGCCATCAGGTTGACGTAGACGCTGTGCGGAACGATCACCTTGGCGTCGTAGAAATCGCGCGCGGCCTGGGTCACGCGCTCGTGAAACAAGAACAGCTCGGAGCCTTCGATCCGCAGGTCCGCGTGCACCCAATCGTTCTGGAACCACATCGGACTCGTCGCCTGGTCGAGTTCGGCGTCCGGCCGATACCAACCACCCAGCGGCGTGTAGGGCGCGTTGCGTTCGAGCAACCGCACGACTTCGCTCGTATCCTCGAATACATCGCGCAGCAGAATCGGTGGATTGCTGTAGCGAATCATCACGGCAACCGTAGACGATCCTCACGATCGGCGCGTCAGAACCGATCGCGATTTCGTCCGGGTCACCCTCGTTTCAAAGCGATCACCTCCGGCCCGGCGGCTACCCGCGAACCCGCATTCGACGTTGGATGCCGAGAAGCGTCACGAGCGCGACGAGCTGCGTGACGACTGTCGCCGGTTCGGGAACCGTGAACAGAAAGTCGGTGGCGACGTTGTGCCCCTTCGAGTTCGTGTCGTTGGGAGAGATGACGCCCGTTCCGCCAGCTATCGCGGTCGCAAACTCGATGAAGCCGCCGTAGCCGACGCCCTCCTGCAGTGTGTCGGCGGGCACCTCGATGGTGGTGTCGTAAGGACCACCGGTGACATTCTGGTTTTGCAGAAACACGGTCGTTTCATCGTCGTTGTCGATGTAGATCTCGAACTGCACGTTCGTGACCGAACCGCCCGGCGTATTGAACTCGAAGACCTGCTCCTGGGTGACGTCGAGGCTCGACAGGTTCGAGAACTGGGACCCGATCAGGTACGGAACGTTTGCGTAGTTTTCGGGACCGAGCCCCGTCTCGCACTGCTGGAGGGTGCCCGCGGTGCCGCCTGAAATGTTGAAGCAAAACTCGGTGCCGGCGCTCGGGTAGTTGGCGTCGACCAGTGCCTGGTCGGTGCCGGCGTAATCGTCGAAGTACTCGAGGAAGACGTCCTGTCCAATCACGCCGTCATAGCCGAAGTCGAACCCGCCATCGGGCGGGGCGAACCCATCGACAGTCACATTCCAGTCGGTCAGCTGATTCACGTCACTCAAGACGAGTGCGATGAACATCCCGAGTTCCGCAGGCTGGGTGGGCTGCGCGTCGCTGTTTTGCTCATGATCTCGGAACTTGATCAGGCGGTACTCCTGGGCGGGCGGGACGCTGGGCGTGAAGAGAATATTGGTACCGCTGTTGTGCCCCTTGGATCCGCCGGGCGAGATCGCACCGGTCGCCATCGCGGTTGCGTTGGCGAACTCGATGTACATCTCGTACGCCACGCCATTCGTGAGTGTGCCGGCGGGGATCACAATCGAAGTTTCGAAGGGAAGACCGAAGTCGACCGTCCGGAAGACAGTCACCTCGTCCTTCGCGTCGGTACTGATCTCGACGCTGACCGCGGTGACGCTCGCTGCGGGCGTGGGGATCGTGACCGTGAAGTCCTGCGATGCATCCATCATGCTGAGCTGGGTGAACTTCGTGCTCGTCAGGTAGGGGATGTTGCCGTAATTCTCGGTGCCCAGCCCGGTTTCGCACTGTTGGAGAGTCCCAGCGCTGCCGCCGGAAATATTGAAGCAATACACCGCGCCGTTCGGGTAGTTGGCATTCACGGTGGCCGCGTCCGTACCGAGATAGTCGTCGAAGTACTCGAGGAATGTGTCGACGCCGGGAATGTTTTCGTATCCCGAGTCCACGCCCGCGCCCGCCGGGGGGCTGCCTCCCACAGTGATGTTCCATGCGCCGATATTGCCGGCGTCCGTCAGAACCAGAGCAACGAAGATCCCTGTTTCGCTGACGACAGTGGGGGCTGCATCGCTCGTCTGGTCGTAGTCACGGAACTTGATCAGGCGGAGTTCTGAGGCGGGTAGGATCTCGCCCGCTCGGGTCGTTGAAACGGCGAGGCTGAGTAGTGCGATGGCGAAACTGCCGAGAACGGCGCCCCGGAAAAGTGGGTGTGACAGGGTGACGGTTCGCATTGAATCTGTACTCC
>JAJDAM010000785.1 GCA_029261905.1 Deltaproteobacteria bacterium | reverse complement strand
CAACGATGTAGCGTCGATTCGGGATCAAGCTCACACCGGGTCGGATGATCAGAGACTGCCGCGCCAGGTTGGTCGTGCGTCCGTCGACTTCGGCGAAATGCCGGATCAGTTCGCCCGTCACGCTATCGATCAGCAGCGTGGGACTTTCCGGATCCCCCATCAAGTCGAGTTCCAGTGACCGATCAGTGGAGGTACGGGTATCGATCCACGGGGGCCCAGCGGGTTGACCGCAGCACTCCGGATCGAGCAAGCGCGGCGCGTTCGACAACTCGAGGTCAACCCCGTCCGGGAAATGCATCAGGATCTGTGCGGTGGGACTGAAGCCGTCCACCTGGTTGTATTCGCTCGGATCGATCTGGGGGCCATTGGTGGGCTGAGGAGCCGCTCCGAGGGGAATGTCGAGGCGCAAACCGGTGTCGGTCGACGGGTCGATCACCGTAAAGTGATTGTTCGGATACGGGTACATGCAATGTGCGTTGTTCAGTACGTCGCACTCTGCGGAGTTTTCGAGTTTGACGACTTCGAAAGTGCGCAGCGTGACGGTCGGGACTCCGCCGACCAGACCGGTGGCCTGAAGCTGGTGTTCTCCCACGCCCGCCGTAAACACAGTCGCCTCGGCCAACTGACCCGTCATCGTCAGAAAGCTGTTGATGTTCCCGCCGTCGAGGGTCACTTGCAGATTGGTCGTTCCTGCAGGCACGACGATCCGGATCACCGCAACGGCGAAATCCTGCGCTCCGCCAGCCACCTCGTTCAGCTGGCCCTCGAGCGGGCGTGCAATCTGGATCAGATCGGTCGGCACGACGCATTTTCCGCCGAGACTCACCAAGGCGATCGCGACCAGAATCAGCGTGAGCGAACGGGGGATCATGCGCTTCCTCCACGGGTCAGACCGTCCGCACGAAACCAGCAGTTCATGGCAGCTTCAAGAATGGATCTGAAAAGGGTCCCGATTATCGCAGCCAGCCGCGGTTGAGATCAAGCGATATTCCGGTGAAGCCCCAGCGGCCACGAGGCGACGCCGGTTCGCTCCGCAGCAGGAACCGACCTGGCCATTGACGATCGAAAGCAGCTGCATGGATCAACATCTGCGCATGATCGCTGCACGCGAGTTCGCGTGACTAGCAGCACCCGACATTGGCGCGCTCATCGAGTGAGTCGCGCCAGTCTTCGCGATCGACGAACGAGCCTCGCTGGGCCGCCAGCTGCAGGGCCTGCGCGACATCCAGCACGCGCGGGCCTTGCCGAACGACCGTGAGCCGTGCGCGTTGTCCGGCAGCCAGCGTGTGTTCCCGATCTCCGTCGAACGCGAGTACGCAGGGACCGCACACCTCGATGACTTCGCCCAGATCGATCCGTCGCGCGTCCGTCACCTCGACCGCCCGGTACAAGCCGGGCGAGATCGGTGCGAGGAGTCTCCTTGTTCGGGGGTCGCGAGCCTCTCCGTGCACGTGCAAGTGGCCCGGCGCGCACTTCACATCGACACCGAAGTCGTCGTCGAAACCACTCGGCTCGAGCAGTCCTCCGATCGGAGAGGTGCCGACCGCGGCCGGCTCGGCTCTGGCCAACACGACGCGAGCGATGTTCTTGGGATCGAAGGGCAGCAGGTTTCCGACGCGATCCCCCACGAGCACGACGGCGTCGATGAGCGCGAGATCCTGCTCCCCGCCATCGATGTCGACGGTGACGACTTTCGCGCGGCGACTGGCTTCATCGAGCGAAACCCGACCCGATGCCACGAGGCCGCAGGCGGCCCCGGCGAGCGTCGCTTCGACCGAGACCGGAAACACATTGTTGGTTCCGGTCGAAAGCGGGACCAGCGGCGCGTCGGGCCACGCCTTCGCGACGATTCGATTGGTACCATCGCCCCCGAGTACGACGAGTGCGCCGCAGCCAGCCTCGCGCATCGCGACCGCTGCGCGGGCCGTATCTTCGGCGTGCAGTGTGGCTCCGGTATCCAAGACGGTGATCTCTGCGCCAACGTCGAGGTTCTCGACCGCGCTGGCAGAAATACGAAACGGTTCGGCACAGACGAAGATCCGCGTCGCACCACCGGCCGCGGCTCCGATCGCCGCACGCGCCACCTGGTCGCGCTTCGTTTCAGGCGTCATCGAGGTGGCGCGGGCCACCAGTCGCCGAACATCTCGGCCCGCCATCGGATTGGCAATGATCCCTACGCTCGCTTGGTTCTCCATGGCCAGACTCTAACAGCATTGCCGGGGCGGCAGACTTTCTACCGGTCGACCGCCCGTCCCACTACTCCTCTGGCAGGTATCCCAATTCTCGCAGCTGTTGTTCGGTCTCGGGATCGAGATCGCGAAACGCACCGGGTGACGGATCCGCCCCGTTCGGTAACGGCTGTGGCCCACCCCCTCGTTCCACGAACTTCGCGAGGTCTTCCCGAAGACGGTTCGCCTGCAGACTCGCTTCGGGATCGTCGACGCGGTCGATCTTCTCCATCGGATCGTGCGCGACGTCGTAGAGTTCGAACGAACCCGTGGACGACCAGAGCAAGCGCCACCCGTCCGACTGAACCGATCGCAGCCGACGCAGATACGGAGCCACGGCCTCCTGGTGACGCGCGTCCTCGGGATTGAACAGACCCAGCGCCTGGAGTGGGTAGTAGTACTCCGCGAAGATCGGCCCCTCGCCAAGTTCCGTTGCCAGGATGTCTCGGCTGGAGGTGCCGACGCCGCCTTCGAGCCCGGCCGCTGCAAGCAGCGTCGCGAACAAGTCGACGAGACTCACGGATTCTGCACGCACCTCGCCGGCCCGCGCTCCGTCGGGTAGCAGTGCGATCAGCGGAACCCGAACCGTTTCGTTGTACAGGCTGAAGATGTGCCGGAAGTGACCGTGATCGCCGAGATTCTCCCCATGGTCGGATGTGATGATGACCAACGAACGATCCAGGACGCCCGCCCGTTCGATTTCATCGACGAGCGC
>JAJDAM010000784.1 GCA_029261905.1 Deltaproteobacteria bacterium | reverse complement strand
GACGGTATCGGTTGCATCTTCGCACGGGAATTCCCAGAGGTATTGCGGGTATGCGGGACCGCTGGCCTGTTCGCCCGAGGGGCTGTTGAAGTCAGACGGGTTGGTCACATCGAGTGCCCAGATCGCGTTGCCGCCCTGCCGCATGCCACCTATCAGTGCGGTACGCCACCGATTCCATGCAGCACTGGCCACCGCGTCGGGTTGGATGGTCGCGCTGGGGTAGAGCCATACGTCGGCCGCCACCGGCGACCCATCCATCGAGTAGCCGTTCCAGCCCGCGACTCCGCGTGGCGGTACGTCGATCGGAAGCTTCGCGATGTTCTGGCGCGCGGGATAGGCCATGAAGGCAAACTCCTCTTTGCCCGCACCCGTCGCCTCGCGGTCGTAGCCATTCGGCACTGCGGCCGTCCCGTACTCTCCAGCGTTGAATCCGTGTACGAATCCGCCATTCGACCCGGCAAAGATCACGCGTTTTCGGGTCTTGTAGCGGCTGACGAATTCCTGGTAGGACTCCTCGCGGAGACCCTGGTTCGGGGGTCCGACCACGACGGGATTGGAGTGGAAGATGTCCCACAGCTTTCGGCCATCGCCTCGGTCCACACACGCTCCAGCATCGAACTCACAGCCGCTGATGTAGCGAGTGATCGTGTCAGCGAGTTCTTCTCCCGTGGTGATCCCGGTAGTACCGTTTCCAACCGCCGAGTAGTCCGGAATGTCTGCGGCGACCACACCCAGATCCGGGGCGCTGATGTTGCCTTCGCTGAAGTCGACCGGTGTCGACGGAATCGTGCTCGGCGGCCCGCCGTTCGCATTCTGGTATCGCGATACGTAGAGGTCGCGCGCTGTCGCCGTTGGAATCTCGTCCGCTGCATCCCAGTAGCCGTCCAGCTCGATCTTCAATCGCCCGGAGTTGCACTCGGTGACGACATCATCGTCCAGCGCACAATCGCCCTCCTGGCTCGCGGCCGCCTGCGCGGCCGTCGGCTTGTCGCGTACCTCTCCTGCCCGATTGAATTCGAACAGTTTGAGGTGCCCCTCCCAGTACGCTTCGTTGTCGGACGGCTTGAAGTAGCTGGCAAAGAAGTTGTTGCCATCGGTCGTGCGGCTCGCCGGAACAGCGGCGGAGGTAAACGACAGTGATTTGGCGACGATGCTGGTGATGGCTCCCGTCAACGCGTCAGTCAACTCCTCGGCGTTGTTGCTGAAGAAGAACTCCCCGTTGCCGGCAATCGCCGTCCGACCCAGCAGGTCGTTGGCGGCCGCATTCGTGGTGAACCCGACGGTATAAACGTCGACCACCTGAGTTCCGGGATAGGCGGCATCGGGCAGGAAGTCTTTCTCCTGCATGAAGGCAGCCACGTCGTCGAGGTAGAGCGCACTGCTGCTGGGCTCTTCCGTCTCGTCTCCCGGCAACCGATAGTCGCCGATCAACTGGTCTTTCCAGATCGTCTTGCTCGGCGGCAATGCGTCCGCGCCAAACGGATCGCGGAAGTCATCCGTGGTCGGTTCGCCGTCGGTGATGATCACGACGAAGTGTTTCTGGCATTCGTTCAGTACTGGAAACGGAGGAAGGCTCGTCGTGCTCACGGTGCCGTCGGCCCGAATGTTGTACTTCGGAAACCTCGTCGTGCCGTTCTTGCCGAACGCGGTCTTGGCGTCGTCACGCTCCTGCAGGTAGCGGTACACGTTGTACAACGTCTCCGCCAATGGCGTAAACGTCTCACCCTCGAATGCGTCGATCGCGTTTTCCAGATTGGTTGCGTGGGCTGGCGAATAGTCCTCGATCGGAACGGTGACGAAGCCACCTTCGGGATCCAGCAAAATGAACCCGAAGAGTAGTTTCGTATAAAATGTCGCGAGCCCGTAGCGGATATCCGCCACTTCACTCGTCGTGCAGATGACGTCGAGCGTGATTTCCTTGGCGGCCGTTATTCGAGCGCGTCGGTACTTGTCATAAGTCGCCCCCTTGCCCTGATCGATCAGGCATTGCGAGCGAGCGCCGTTTCCCACCGCGACGATGTCGTCGTAGATCGAATTTCCGTCGCCGTCGGGGTCTTCGTCGACGTTGTCGCTGAAGTACCAGCGAAGATACTTGAGCGCCCACAACGTGTTGTTGCCGTCCGTATCGACGTCGGGATCGTTGAAGACTTCTCGCTCGTTCGAGCAGAGAGTTGCGGTCCCGCCGTCTCTCGTATGATAGTCGTCGTTGAACGTCTCGAATCCGTCGCCCGATCCGGACAGGATCGTGTCACCATCGTTGATCGCGCACAGAGCGTGCTCGAGACACAACGGGTTGTAGGCGGGATCGTCGGGATCGGCGACGTACGGACATCCCGTCGGATCATAGACGGCCGCCGGGTTGAAGGCGGGATGCCAGACGATGTGGTTCATCGATCCGGAATTGTCGAATACGAACACCACGTTCGGTGACACGCGGCTACTGAAGAGATCGGTGTCGTCCCCCGCATCGGCACGGTAGGAGGTCTGAACCAGCAGCGCGAAAGCCAGCGTGAGCACGAAGAGGCTGTGTCGGGTTCGCATCATAGTCTTGCTCCATCTGGGTTGGGACCGATCCCTCGGGCCCGTCGGCTCTGTGTGCTTCGTGGTGCTCGGTCGAATCAGTTGTAGGGGTGGCAATTCGAGCCGGTCGCCTGGATGTTGACCACCGTGCCCCCTGGGTTGGCGCCCCGAACGCGAATGTCCCAAACGGCTTCCGCCCACTGAACGCTTCCCACACCGCTGCTCATGACCCAGCCCTCGCAGGGCTCACCGCGACCGATGTATCGAATCGCCTGCGCTGGATTGCTCGTCGCATTGGGATCCCTGGCATCGGGGTCGGTGGAAAATTCGGGTGGACCCGGCGCTGGGAAATCGGACCCTCCGAGGGCGATCGTGGTTCCGGTGGGGAAATCCGGAGGTGAACCGACACTTGGATTGAAATCCTGGAGTGCACCTTCGCCGCCGGCCGCAAGACCTTGCGCGTCTCGGCGCAAGATTCCCATCGCGAAGGCCACTCCGGCTTCCGCGGCGTAAAGAGCGGTCTGCGTGCGGCTCTGAAATCCAGCGACTTGACGGTCACGCGTCACGGTGTTCATTGCGGCCGTTCCGACCACACCCATCAGCGCCATGATCAGCAGCGCGATGAGCAGCGTCGAGCCCTGCTCCGAGCGGCGATGGAATCGTGTCGTCATTTCCTCACACTCCCGCATTGCGCAAACGGATTCGGGCCGTGCTGACGCGTCGGCGCTTACCATCGACCAATGGAAGACCTGTCGCCCGATTGCCGGTGAGCTGAGCGGTTCCAATGTCGTAGTCGACATTCGGATCATTGCTTCGCGTCGATGTGACGACACTGACGCGAACCTCACGCAGCGTGCTGTAGTCGGGACGGCTGGTTGCCGGCGTCAGTTCCCACGGGAGGTCGACACCACCATCGGTCCCATACTCTTCATTGCCGTCGATGATGCGGTCGTCGTCGAGATCGAAGAAATAGGAAATCTGGAGGTCTTCGACATCGCTTGCGAGCAGCGTGCCGTTTCGTCTGAGCTCATTGGGCGACCCGACCGTCACGCGATACACGAGGGCGGGGACTGCGACGACATCCGAGTTGAACCCCGCCGGACCAAACGTGGAACTACCGAAATTCGCGGTGATCTGCGTCGAACTGAGCGATTGAATGATTCCACACGCGACGAGTCCATCGGGCTCGTTGCGGTTGACCACGATGACGCCACCGTTTACCTCGAAATCGACATCGGTCACGGTATCGCCGTCGGCGTCCTGGACGTCCGCCCAGGTTCGGCTGATGGCGAGTGTGGCAATACCGCTGATCGTCGACGTCGAGTTGATGCCATTGAGCGGGGCGCCGAAATCGATGGCCAGGTTTTCGTTGTTGTCCTCCAGCTCGTAGATCGACTGGAGGTTGTCGGTATTGCTGATGAAGAGTGTGTCGGGGCCGGCGGTCTGGTCCCATCCACAGATCGCAGCATTGTCCGGAACCATGAAGCCACTGCGTCGGATGTCACGCTCGATCAGACTGGTCGCAGCGCGCAGATTTTGTTGGGCTTCGGAAATCTGGTCGACCACGACGTAGTTCTTGTTTTGCACGATCAAGGTCTGGGTAACGAGCATCAGCACGATGGCCGCCATTGCGGCGGCGACCATCAACTCGAGCAGTGAGAACCCGGAGTGGCGTTTCTGTTCAGATAGGGTCGGCTTCATCGATCGTTGTTCACCAGGACCGTCGAGATCGCAACGGTCGGCTGTCCTGTACGAGTGGGCTTGTTGCTGGCGACCTGCTGTTCTTGCCAGACCAACTCCAGGTCGAGTCGGCGCAATTCTTCCTCGGTCGGATCGCTCGGGTCGGCCTGCACGCGGTACCAGGCGGTGTAGACGATCTCGGTGTTCGAACCCGTCGAATCCCGCACGATGACCGGGACTTCACCATTGGTTCCGGTAGTCGTGAGCCACGGGACGCGAGTCCAGACAGCAGGGCTCATCACATCGAGGTCACTGTCGCTGAATGGCATCGATTGGATTCGCTCGATCTGATCGCGTGCGATCATCGACGCGCCGGTGCGGTGTTTCGCGCGTGCCCCATTCTGAAACGCGTAGATCTGCATCAGCAACAGGCCGAGCACCCCGACCGCCAGAACGAAGGTCGTAATCATGATTTCGATGATCGTGAAGCCAGCGATCTTCACGCGCTTCTCGCTTCGAACGCGGGAGGAATAACTCAGTTGACCCATGCGGTTCCCCCTTTCGGATGCGCATGGACTCGCACTGTGCCCAGAGGTGTCAGCACGACCGCAAAGTCGCGCTCGCTGCTCGTCACGTACACGGCTCCCCCGCCGCTCGAGAGATCACCTGTCGCGAAGGCATCAATCGAAAACGAGCGTGGGATCCCATCGGGTTGAAACATCACCCAGCGCGCGGGATCGTCGTCCGGTTCGGTCAGCGTGCAACACGTGAAATCGGCACTCGTCGCAGGAAACGTCGCCACGACGTTGTCATTCGGCGCCTTGAGGGCGGCCGGGCCAGCAAAAGTCGCGCCCCACTGCAGGCTGCCGGTATTGTCGACGAGCACCGACGCGATGTTCGAGTCTCCGGTGTCGATTTTTCCGTTCTCGTTCGCATCCCGGATCACGACGGCAGCGGCAGCGCGCCCAGTCGCAGACGTGAGAGGCTGATCCTGGGCGTCCTTCTCGAAGAACACCAGGTGGTTGTCGCCGGTACGGATCGCCTCGCTTCGCGCCAGCATGAAGAGATCTGCAAAGTCGCGAACAGCTGCTTTCGCGCGGCTGTCCTCGAGACCCCCTTCCATCAGCGTCATCGAAATCAACGAGAAGACACCGATGATCGCCAGCACGACGACCAACTCGAGAAGCGTCACGCCGAATTCTCGGCGCGCGCATGTCCGGTGTGTGAGACCCATCTGAACCCTGGATAAATCGGCACTCCGCGGCGATCGCTTGAGACTCGCAGGTCCCTGATTCAGGAGGGTTTTCCGCTCGCTGAGGTCTAGCTGCTCGAGCCCTGCGGCCAGCTGCCTTGACTTGCGCATGCGTGATCGGCAGCGCTGTCGAAAGGGCCAGAAGCCATCTCATAAACCCCTCGGTCGCCCGGCACCCGCCTTCGACCCGATCTCTGCGTTGCGAAATCTCGCCGTAGCTATGGCTAGGACTGCGATTTCGCGTCTTGATCTCGGGCCGAATTCGGGCGCCTGGCTCGGTCGGGGTTTATGAGATGGCTTCTGGTGGTCAAGCCCCCCTTCGCATCAGCCGAAACGAGCCGTTGGGAGACGTGGCTTGGCAACGACGAGCGAAACGACGCGTAGGTGGGTTCTGGCAGGATCCCTGATCCTGCTCTTCTCGACCGGGAGCGGCTGTGGACCCGAAGCCGAGTCCCGCTCGATGAGCGCGCAACCCGATGATTCCCTCCGGATCACCCAGGCCGATCGAGCCGAGATCGACGCGCCACTTCGAGCGACGCTTCGCTTCGATCCAGCCGAG
>JAJDAM010000783.1 GCA_029261905.1 Deltaproteobacteria bacterium | reverse complement strand
GGTGCCGCCGTCGACGCCGCCGTCATGCGCCGAACCGTGGGCGACACGCGAGCGGTCGAAGAGAAGGGCACCTACGAGCAATCGTTCGTTCAGTGCATGCGTCTGTGGGAAACCGACGCCGACGTTCGGCCTCTGACTTTTCACCCGAAGCTGGCCGAGGCCGCAGCCGCGCTGTTGGGCGTGTCGACGGTGCGACTCTGGCAGGACCAGGCGCTCTACAAAGAACCCGGTGGGCGCATCACCGATCCCCACCAGGACGCCACGTTCTGGCCGATCGGGGAGACACCTCTGGTGTCGGCCTGGATTTCATTCGACGGCTCGTCGATGGAAACCGGCGCGATGGCCTATGTGCCTGGATCGCACAGGGCGGGGCGGCTGAGAGTCGTGAACCTGCTGCACACCACCGAGCCGTACGACATCTTGAACGACCCCGCATTGGCGGGGGCGAAGCCCGAGTTCGTCGAGGCGCCGCCGGGTTCTGTCGTCTGGCACCACGGGCTCACCGTCCACCAGGCAGCGCCGAACCTGTCAGACGCCGTGCGACGGGTATTCACAGTCGTGTACATCGCTGACGGCTGGCGGCGCGATCAGTCCTGGCCGGTGTTCCCACTGTAACGCGACGGTGTCGGCGTCGGTGAATTGATGCAGGGGCCGGGGATGCCGGTGGCCTGGCCGCGCGCAGCGGGTGATCTGCCGGAGCCTCCGAAAGCGCTCGGCGAAGCGACGGGGCCGCAAATCAACGTCCAGCAGATCAAAGCCCAATCGTGAGCCGTCGTCGCTTCGGCTCGCGGGTCAACCCGCTGGAAGGCCCGAGCGAAGCAGGGTCGCGACCCCGCTCGACCAGCGTGCGGTCGCGTTCGGCGCGGGCACTGCCACGAGATCCTCCCCGCCGAGACTGCGCCATTGTTCGCGCGCCCGGTTACCGATTTCTTCGACGGTTTCGTGGCAATCGGCTGTGAACGACGGACACACGACGAGCAGGCGTCGAACCCCCTTGGCGGCGAGGTCCTCGATGACGACATCGGTGAAGGGCTGGATCCACGGCGTTCGGCCGAGACGCGATTGGAAGGAGTTGCTGTGTCGATCGGGATCGAGTTCCAGCACGCTCGCCAGTGCACGGCTCGTGGCGAAACACTGCGCGCGGTAGCACTCGGGAACCGGCCGATCGCGCACATCGCAACAACCGGGCAACTCCAGGCAGTGCGCGGAAGTCGGGTCACCGGTCCGGATCTGACGCTCCGGAAGGCCGTGGTAGCTGAACAGAGTGTAGTCGGGCTCGAACGCGTCGGATGTTTCCCGCATCAGCTCAGCGACCGAGCCGATGAAGCCGGCATCGTCACAGAAGCTTCGAATCGTGTGGACGGGCACATCGATCTTCAGGTTGCGCAGTTGTACATCGACTTCGGCCAGCGCGGATCCGGTTGCGGCCTCCGAGTATTGAGGGAACAGCGGAAGCACCACCAGTCGGTCTACGTTCGCGGCTGCCAACTGCTCGATTGCCGACCGGATCGATGGCGATCCGTACCTCATCCCGATCGCGACCTCCCACCGGTCTCCGAGCAGCGCGGCCACTTCGGTTCCCAGGTTGCGCGTGTGGACCAGAAGCGGCGAGCCCTCGGCCATCCAAACCTTCGAATACGCGGCAGCGCTCCGCTTCGGCCTGAACGGCAGGATCACTGCGTTGAGTAACAACCAACGCAATATCGGTTGCATGTCGAGCACACGGGGATCACTGAGAAACTGGCGCAGGTAGCGGCGGACATCGGCTACACCCGGTGAATCCGGTGTGCCGAGGTTGACCAGCAGCGCGCCGGCTCGCTCGCTCGATGTTCCCGCCGCATTGGACGCATTCGCTGTCATGAACGATTCGGCTTCCCAGATCAGCGCTTCGACGGGCTATGCCAGCCGCCGATCCACAGCGACAGCCCGAAGTAATAGACGGGATACAATAGCGACAGCTCGATGCCGCCAGTACGGGCCGCGCGTGCCGGATCCCACACGCACCACGCGATGCCGATCAACCACATCAACGATAGAACGCCGGTCGTGCGAAAGAGCACCCGGAGCTTGCTCGGATAGATGTATTTGAGTGGTACGAAGACCAGCGCCGAAAATGCCAGCACGATTGCGCTGCCCATTGCCGGCGAGATGTCGAGCAGCCACAAATAGATCGCGACGACGTTCCAATAAGAGGGAAAGCCCAGGAAAAAGTCGTCCTCGGTTTTCGCGTCATCCTGTGAAAAACCATAGGCACTCGCGAGGATGGGAAATCCGACCAGCGTCCAGTGCAGAACGCTGCCGGCACCGATCATGAATACGGTGGGTGCCAGCACGTAATTGAAGAAGTCGACCATGTCGTCGAGCCGGCGGCCGTTGAAGCTGGGCAGGACTTCGCTGACCATCGCGGCGCGAGCCAACGTGCCGTCGACCGCATCGATGAACAACGCAATCAGCATCAGCAGCGCGGCCAGTGAGAGATCGCCGGCCGAGACCGCAACCACAGCGCCAACGCCAAACAGCGCACCGCTTGCGGTGAACAGATGAACGCCCCACGCGAGTAGGACTCGTCCCGATGTGAAGTTGGGCGCCGGTGTGCTCGTCACAGAGCAGACATTATGGGCTGATATCGATGGCAGACATCGCCGGCCGGAGAGTAACAGAGTCGCTATAGTCGCTCACTACACGCGGGAGGAACATCGACCATGGCATCAGCGGATACCCCGCCGATCGAGCCGAGAAGGGCCCGAGCGGTCATACCGGCCACACAGGCGCAGCGCGACGCCGTTGCCGACATGCCCAACAAAGCCGTCGAATTCCTGCGACAGGGCGGCGATTCGTTCCTGACGACCACGGCTGATGCGGTGATGAATTGGGGCCGGAAGTATTCGATGTTCCTGTATCCGTTCGTCACAGCCTGCTGTGGGATGGAATTCATGTCGGTCGCTGGCCCGCGGTA
>JAJDAM010000782.1 GCA_029261905.1 Deltaproteobacteria bacterium | reverse complement strand
TCCCCACTGATGGGCACCGGGCTTGCCTCGCCCACCCGCCTCAAGTCCTCGCTCGACCTCCTTGGAAGTCTCGCGAACACGCTTAGCAACGTTGCATCGCTGGGGAATGGGGTGTTTCCAGTCGCTGGCCCCCTCCTCACGGCAAGTGCACTGCTCTTTGGCATATTCGGGAAGGTCACGAAGGTCGCAACGAAGACGCCCCTTATCGATGCTGGAGTGGCGCTGATCCCCGGCCTGGCTGCGCAATCCATGGAGGGTGCAAACGGCGAGTTGATCCGTGCGCGTGAAGACTTTCAGGTGCGATCCAAAAAGGAGCGAAGCGAGCGCGTCGCCACGTATCGCTTCATCACCTCTGACTTCGAGACGCCAGATCCGGGCTGGAAGTTTTGGCGCTACTTCCGCAAAGACCAACTGCTCAACATCGGCGCTGATGCGATTTTCGAAGGCGCAAACGACCTTGTGGTCGATACGGATAGCATGACGTCCCTGTCACGATCTCAGCCAAAGATTGCTCCGAAGCACGTCCTCCATTTCGAAGGCACAGACCAAGTGTGCCACGTCGGGTACTTTCAGCGTTCCGAGACGATGAAATTCTGTAGCGACCAGCTCGCCGAGCCTTGATCTGCGTGCATCAACTGACGGTGCCATTTCGAATATTCACTGAGACCGACGGCGCCACCTCATTTTGAGCGGTCCGTGTCGCATCATCGTCGGCTATTTGCACCAAATCCTTGGGCCCACGGAAAAAGCGGTGCGTCGCCAGACGGAGCACGCGTGGCGACTTGACTGCCTTGAGCCGGTCCTCGCGTGCGTTCGAACCGAGCCAGGGTAGTGAGGTGGTCCGCGCGCTCCAGGTGTGCGCGCAGCGGCTCCGGGATGCGTTACTAATACTGCCTTTGCCGGACTCAGCGAACCCATGATCCGAGGAGCCGTATGCGGGAGCTCCGCACGTACGGATCTGAGGGGGGCGGGAGCTGAGATCCCCGGTGTGACCTACACGAACGCCAACTCTGCCCGGGTGCCGTCACCCAGTTTCTGGTGCTCATCGTCGGTACTCACCCGGAAGGAGCAGGTCCGCGGTGCGTTGGCCGACCCGATGCACGTGGACCGTGCCACGCAGATCCACACCAGATAAGATCCCGCGCCGGTACGCGACCGGCCCCGAGACCTGTAAGGAGCAGCGCTCGGCCGTCGAAGGAGAAGTGGATGTCAGTCGTTCCCGCTCGAATCGCTTTCGCCCTACTTGCAGTTTTTTCGATCCTCGCCTCAGCCCTCTTCCGGCCCGCCGCTGCCGCTGCGGCCGTCGACATCGACTTCGTCAGAGTGGTCGATCCCGCCAACGTCTGCGACATGCAGTTCGTCTGCGCTGGCGAGGTCGACCGCGTCTATGAGATCTCGACCTTCGAGGTCACCAACCTGCAATACACCGAGTTCCTCAACTCGGTCGCCGCGTCGGACCCGAACGGGCTCTACAGCACGAGCATGGACATCTCCCGTTCCGGGGCGGACGGCAGCTACACGTACGCCTCGCTGAACGATCAGCTCCCCGTGATCTACGTCTCGCTCTTCGACTCCCTGCGCTTCGCGAACTGGCTGCACAACGGAAAGCCCTCGGGAGACCAGGACGAGACGACGACCGAGGATGGCGCGTACACCCTGCTCGGGAGCAATCCGGGCGGTGTCGTCCGCAATCCGTCCGCTCTGTTCTTCCTTCCCAACGACGACGAGTGGTACAAGGCCGCCTACTACGACCCCGCCCTCAACTCCGGAAACGGCGGGTACTACGCCTATCCGACACGATCCAATACGCCGACGATGTGCACGTTCCCGCCGGTCGCGACGCCGAACTTCGCAAACTGCAATCACTCGCAGGCCGTGCTCGTCGGCTTGTTTACGGGATCCGCCAGTCCGTGGGGAAGCTTCGACCAGGGGGGGAACCTGTGGGAACGGGTCGAAGGCGACCAGGTGACGAGCGGCGTGATCCGCGGCGGATCGTGGGAAGACGGCGGCGCGCAGTTTCTCGAATCCTCCGCCTTCAGCTTCATTCCGTCGACGACGCAGATCGGCTCTGTCGGCTTTCGCGTCGCGCGCGTGCCCGACCCCTTCATGACGGTCGGCGATCCGGGAAACGCGCCAGACGACACGAGCTTCGGCGCGGTCGACCACGTGTACGAGATCGGAACCTACGAGGTCACGTACGGAGAATGGGCCGAGTTTCTCAATGCCATCGCCGCCACCGACCCGACCGGGCTCTACGACGCGGCCATGGACATCCTGCGAAGCGGCAGCGACGGCAGCTTCAGCTACGCGGCGACCGACGCGACCGCGCCAGTGACCCGCGTCAGTTTCTTCGACGCAATCCGTTATGCGAACTGGCTGCACAACGGCAAGCCCAGCGGCACCCAGAATGCAACGACGACGGAGGACGGAGCGTACACGCTGTTGGGTCAGAACCCGCTCGACGTCACCCGCAACCCCGAAGCGCGTGTGTTCCTGCCGAGCGAGAACGAGTGGTACAAGGCGGCGTACTACGACCCCGACCTGAACGGGGGGCTCGGCGGCTACTATGACTACCCGGCGGGTTCGGACGTTCCGCTCGTCTGCGCGAACCCGACCCCAACCCCCAATTCCGGCAGCTGCGCGGCGGCCGCCCTGGAGATCGTGGGTTCCTACACCGGTTCGCCGAGCCCATCGGGCAGCTTCGATCAAGGCGGGAACGCAAACGAGTGGACCGACCAGCTCCTGGGGGATCTGCGACGCGTCCTGCGGGGGGGCTCCAGTGGCCTCGGATCGGTTGCTACCAGCTCGGGGTCTCGGGAGGGCACCGCGGCGACCCTCGGGACGTCCAGTTCGATCGGCTTTCGCGTGGCGCGCATCCCCAATCCGTGGAGGACCATCGGCGATCCAGGCAACGCCTGCGATTCGCGCTTCAACGGTTGCTTCGGCGCAGTGGCCGACGTTTACGACATCGGCACCTTCGAGGTCACGCAGGCCGAGTACACCGAGTTCCTGAACGCGGTCGCCGCATCCGATCCGAACGCGCTCTACAGCGCGAACATGGACATCGTGCGCAGCGGCAGCAACGGCAGCTTCACCTACACGACCGCCTTCCCGACGGAGGCCGTATCGAACGTCTCGTCCTTCGCCGCACTGCGCTACGCGAACTGGTTGCACAACGGAAAGCCCAGTGGCGCGCAGAACGCAGCGACGACCGAAGCCGGTTCCTACACCCTGCTCGGTCAGAATCCGACCGACGTGACACGCAACGCGGGCGGCCACTTCTTCCTGCCGACGGAGGACGAGTGGTACAAGGCCGCCTACTACGACCGGCTACTCGACGTTGGAACCGGTGGCTATTACGACTATCCAACGGCGTCCGACGTGCAGGTCACCTGCGCGCCACCCAGCGCCGCAGCCAACCAAGCGAACTGCGCCGGCTCCGGGCTCTTCGAAACGATCGTCGGCTCCTACACCGGCTCGCCGAGCCCGTGGGGCACCTTCGATCAGGGCGGCAACGTCCAGGAATGGAACGAAGCGATCGACGATCCGGGGGAGCGCATCATCCGGGGTGGCTCCCGGGGAAGCACGCCGGGCGATCTGAGCGCCGACTTCCGCTTCGGAATCGACGCCGCGTCCCAGTGCTGCGGGTTCCGACTCGTGCGGGTTCCGGAACCCAGTGGAACCACGCTCGCACTCGCCGCCGTGTCGACACTCGCGGCGCTTGCTCGGCGACGCATGATCCAGCGGTCGAAGCCGCGACGATCGAGCGCGGCCACACCGTGCTGACGGACGGCGCCGCCGCGGAGCTTCCTGCTGGGCAGAATCGGTTCGTAGACTGGCGCTGCCGAGAGGCAGGCCGGACCGCAGCCGCTTGATCCGATCCGCAACTCAACCGGAACACCTCGAAATCAGCTTCCCTGATTCAATCAGTCAACCAGCCTTGTGGCGAGTTGATTCATGATGCGCTGCTTCCAGTCCCTTGAAAGTCCCCGCGCCATATACCCGCACGCCGAATTGTGTCGAGATGCAATCCGTCTTGCGTGTGTTGCCTGGATGGCAGCGACTTGGGAGGCTCTGCCGTGCCGTTGGTTGAGGGCCGCTGACCTTCAACCGCCTTGAAAAACTGATCCACCTCTTGACATCGAGTCGCATCGAGTTCATAACTCGCCTCTGTGTTCAAAGTTTCGGTCGGTCTCGCCGTAGTCTTCTGCTGGGGCTGTGCCACCGGTGACTTGCGCGTCGTTTCAACAGAAGCCGTCCCTTCCGCACCAGCTTACGTGGTTGCGCCCGACAAAAGACACAGATCGAGGAATCCCTCCGCGGGGCAGGAATCCCCCTCGCAGATGACCTGGCGAACGCGGCTTACCTACTGCGCGTGACAATTGGGAACGAAAAAGGCTGGCGCCAATGCGGAACCCTCAACAATGTGAAATTCGCATTGCGTAAGAACAGCCAAGACGTCCTTTTAATCACTGGGTCCGGATGGACGGGCGATTGCCATCCCTCGATATTCGATCGTATTTCAAAGCAGCTGAAAAGTTCGTTCAGCGTCCCGCTGTTCGATGATTCTTCAACCGAAGAGGTCGATTGACGTGAAATCAAGAGTTATCGCAGGTCTATTGTTGGTGGTTTGGGGAACGGGTTGCATCACGACCGCTGGAAAGAATCTGGAATCGATCTCTCCGACTCCCCCCAGCGAAAAGCAGACCGTCGAGCAAACGGTGGGCGACTTCGAATTCACCCTCGAAGGCGGGAAGATGGTCACTTCGAACAAAGCCGGGCGACTTCTCAATGATGAGATCTTGAAACGCTGGAAGAAGCAAGGGTACATCGCGGACTTCACGTACGTTCCGGATGCAGCCTTCACCGGGAATGCAGCCTACAACCTGACGCTTTCGGGCAGCCAGTACGGCGAATCGAGCCTCGCCGCCCAGTTCTTCAGCGGGCTCACCCTCTTCCTGATCCCGTACACCGTCAACACGCGCTACGACATCCAGTACACGCTCGAGAATGTGAAGACCGGACAGAGATATTCTGCGTCCGTCGCAGACAGCTATCGAACGATCGTCCAATTGCTTCTGTTCGTAGCGGCTCCCTTTTCGGGTAGCGGCGTGTCAGAAACCTTCGATCGCATGGGCGACCATTTGTACGAGCAGTTGCGGACGCAAGGAGCGTTCGAATCGCCTGTCGTCGTCGGGTCAGATTTACCCGGAACCGTTGGTCGATGAATTCAACGATGGAAGACCTGTCACAACTGAAGCGCATAAATCTGAGATAGCACCTGCTTCAAGTCACCGTCGCCTTTGTCAGCCACGAACGCGTGCACAGTCCACTCCTCTGGTGCGACCGCGCTGATCTAGTAGTCCTTGCACCTTAAGGAGTATTACAAGGACTTCGGCTGGCTCTCGATGGCGCTGAACCAGGGGCTCGCTGCCTTGCTCGAGAACTCCGGCCACGGCGGGCTGGACATGAGCTTTCGCTTCGAGCGGTTCCCCGAGGGCTTCGACCTGGAGTACACCGAGGTCAGCCTGGTAAATGCAGTGAACCAATTGGAGCGCGTCTGGTAGGGCTCCTTGTATGCAGGCCGAGCCCGCATGCACGAGCTCGCGCGGATCACGAGCGACTTCCGATAGTATGAGCAACATGCCGGGTTGTGATTTCTGCGAGCTCTCCTCCGATCGCGTCACGTGGAGCTCCGATCTCATCGTCGCCGTTCGAGACCAATACCCCGTCAGCCCCGGGCACACGCTCATCATCACCCGTCGGCACACATCAACTTACTTCGACGCCTCAGCCATGGAACAAGCCGGAATTTGGCGGGCCGTCGAGGCAATCAAGAATTCACTTGATTCCGAATTCTCACCGGACGGTTACAACGTCGGTTTCAACGCCCGCGAAGCGGCAGGCCAAACCGTCATGCACCTACACGTCCACGTCATCCCGCGGTTCGATGGCG
>JAJDAM010000781.1 GCA_029261905.1 Deltaproteobacteria bacterium | reverse complement strand
GGACGCTCGCTGCACCGAAATCAACTTCATGTGCCGTTGCTGATCAAGCTCCCCCGACCCGACACCGAGCACCGGGAGGTGGCCACTCCGGTTCAGCTGATCGATCTGGCGCCCACGCTGTGCGCGTACCTGGACATTCGTTGTCCGTCGACGGCCAACGATCGGAACATCCTCGATCACAGCTACTCGGAAACCTTCACTTTGTGGAACTTCTGGGTCTCCGTTCGCGAGGGAAGCTGGAAGCTGATCTACCACCTGACCAAACAACAGCCCCAGCTCTACGACCTGGCAACGGACCCGACCGAGCAGCACAACCGCGCCCAGTCCGACCCCGAGATTCTCGCTCGACTGCTGGCCAAAAAAGACGCACTCCTCCAAGCGAGCTGGGAACACCAGGGGGCTGCCCTCGAACGGAGCGCCGAACAGGCGAAACAACTCGAGGAACTCGGTTACTTGCGGTAGCCCGCGCGATCGACGGAGCAGCCTCGACTGGCGGCTCACTGCAGGCCGCGCCATCATCGCCGCCTTTCCCGATCGCTGGATCCCATGTCCGACCCGAATTCTCCAAACGATACAGACGAACTCGCGAAAGCCTACGACCCGACCGAAATCGAGACCCGCTGGTATCCGGTGTGGAACGATGCCGGCGTGTTCGGCGCATCTTATGCCGACACACTCGAGGGCGGCAAGCCCCCCTACGTCATCATGATGCCGCCGCCCAACGTCACGGGCACGCTTCACAATGGCCACGCATTGTTCGTCACCTTGCAGGACATCCTGATCCGCTATCACCGCATGAAGGGCTACAACGCGTTGTGGCTTCCGGGTGTCGACCATGCGGGCATCTCGACGCAGGCCGTGGTCGAGCGCGAACTGAAGCGCCACGAGAAATTGTCGCGCCACGATTTGGGCCGCGAGGCATTCGTCGAGCGCGTGTGGGAATGGAAAGAGCGCAACGGCTCGCGGATCGTCGAGCAATTAAAAGTACTCGGTGCGTCTGCGGACTGGAACCGCGAGCGCTTCACACTCGACGACCAGTGCTCCCGCGCGGTGCGAACTGCGTTCGTGCGGATGTGGGAAGAAGGTTTGATCTATCGCGGAGAGCGCTTGATCAACTGGGATCCGGTCACCCGCACGGCCCTATCCAACGAAGAGGTTGATCACGAAGACCGGGCCGGCGAACTCTGGCAGTTTGCGTACTCGTGCAGTGACGGCAGTGGCGAGATCGTCGTCGCGACCACTCGCCCGGAGACGATGCTGGGGGACACCGCGGTGGCGGTGCATCCCGACGACGAGCGTTATGCGGACTTCGTCGGCAAATCATTGATTCACCCGTATTTTCCCGAGCGCAAACTGTTGGTGATCGCCGACAAGCATGTCGATCGCGAGTTCGGCACCGGAGCCGTGAAGGTCACACCCGCCCACGATCCAAACGACTTCGAAATGGGTGAGCGTCACAGCCTCGAGCTGATCAACATTTTCGAACTCGACGCCACGGTCAACAACAATGGCGGCCCGTTCGCCGGCCTCGATCGAGACGAAGCCCGACGGCGCGTCAAAGCGGACCTCACCGAGCGTGGATTTGCGCGCGGAGCGGAAGCCATCCAGCACTCGGTATCGATCTCGAGCCGGTCGGGCGAAACCGTCGAGCCGATGCTCAGCCGGCAGTATTTCGTGTCGGCCGGCCCGCTGGCCGCAAAGGCCTGTGCGGCAATCGACGACCTGGGACAGACCGAGATCATCCCGGCCGGTTGGAAATCGACCTGGGATCATTTCATGAAGAACATCCAGGACTGGTGTATCAGCCGCCAGCTCTGGTGGGGCCACCGGATACCCGTATTCTACGACCGCGAAGGTCTCGAGGATGCCGTGCGGCAAGACGCACGGCGCCGCGGCGAATCAACCGCTTCGCTGCGCGCCCTCGAGAGTGGAGCCGAAACAAGCGACCTACTGCAGATCGCGCTCGATTCACTCGACGAAGATCTGATCCGTGGTTTTTCGACTGCTTCCGTCGACGATCTGTGCGCCGGTCCCGACGGCGACCGCTACCTGCAGGAAGAGGACGTTCTCGACACCTGGTTCTCTTCCGGGTTGTGGCCGTTCTCGACGCTGGGCTGGCCCGACGAAACCGACGACCTCAAAGCCTTCTATCCAGGCGCGGTGCTCGAGACGGGCTTCGACATCCTGTTCTTCTGGGTGGCGCGCATGATGATGTTCGGTTGTCACTTCATGGGCGAGGCGCCCTTCCGACACATCTTTCTGCACGCGATGATTCGCGACTCGCAGGGCCGCAAGATGTCGAAGTCGCTCGGCAATGCAATCGATCCGCTCGACGTGATCGAGGGGATTTCGCTCGAAGATCTGCTGGCGAAGACGAAAACCTATCCGGTGCCCGAATCGCTGCTTCCCGGCGTGCTCAAGGGCCTGAAGAAGGACTATCCCAACGGCATCCCGGCTTCGGGAGCCGACGGTTTGCGCTTTTCGCTCGCGGCGCTGGCTGGCCAGGGGCGCGACGTCAAGCTGTCGATCCCTCGCGTTGCCGGCTATCGCGCGTTTCTGAACAAGATCTGGAACGCCACCCGATTCGCGCTGATGTCGCTGGGTGGTGAGAATCCCCGCCCCCTTTCGGAAACGAAAGCGGATCTCGCGCTCGCGGATCGCTGGATCCTTTCACGCCTGCAGGCCGCATCCGAACGCGTGGCGGCGGGTATCGAAGGCTATCGCTTCGACGAAGCGGCCAACGGCATCTATCAGTTTTTCTGGAATGAATTCTGCGATTGGTACATCGAGCTGGTGAAAGAATCGCTCGCCGATTCCGCACCCGAGGCACGTCGCGAAGCCGCCCGCAGCGTGCTGATCGAAGTACTCGATGCATCGATGCGAATCCTCCACCCGATCTGTCCGTTTCAGAGCGAAGAAATCTGGCAACGACTTCCCGGACGCGAAGACCGCTGGGGCTCTGTCGACGGCAAACGTGTCGACTTCTGTGCGACCGCCCCGTTTCCGGTCGCCGACGCGCAGTGGCGAGACGAAGACGCCGAACGGGAGTTCGACTTCATCGTTCGCGTCGTGACCCGCCTCCGCAACCTTCGCCTCGAAAACAATCTACCGACGAATCAGCGCATTCCGGCAGTCATCATCAGCGAGAGCGAATCGATCCGGCAGAGTGTCACGGATCTCTCCGATGCGATTCGCCGTCTCGCGCGCCTCGATAGCCTGGAAGTCCACGCAGGCGCCGACTATGCCATTCCGCAGCAGGCGGCCGTCGCGACGGACCCCGACCTGATCGTGGTGCTGCCGTTGGAAGGCCTGATCGACCTCGACGCCGAGCGATCCCGGCTGAACAAAGAGCTCGCTACGACCCGAAAGCTGCTCGAGGGTTTCGAGAAGAAACTCGGCAACCCCAACTACGTCGACCGAGCACCCGCAAACGTCGTCGCCGAAACCCGCGAACGGGCCGACCGTTGCAGGGAAACGATCACAGCAGTGGAAGCGTCGCTGGCCCGTCTGTAAGTTTAGGCGTGGAGGATCGTGCCCGCGATCCTGTAGGGACCGATACGGGTACCGAGGCACACGCCGCCATCACCTGCTGTTCTACGGCATCGAACTCGAGCAGAACCCGATGGATCTCGAACCTGCCAACTGGCCCGCCCACCACACCGGCAAAGGAACACTGCCGGAGAGCCTCCAGAGCTGGCGGCGCTTTTGATTGGACGCCGAGTAGCAGCGTACCCCGACTCGCCGCCCGCAAACATCGGAGGCACTGATTGAATACAGCGGCGCCGGCGGAAGACGCCGCGTCTCGTCAGTCGCCGTCCGAGTGGATCAGACGCATCAGCGTATGCAGGATCTTCAATTCCCCCGAATTGGGGCGTGCCCGCCAGAACAGCCGTCTCAATTTCATCATCGTCACCTCGCGCATCTCTCCGTCGAGAAAGCCACGAGAATCGAGCGCCCTCTCGAGATGCTCATAGAAATGCTCCATCTCGACTTGGAGGCTCGGTCGATTCCACGGCTTTACCGTATCGGTGAACACGGGCTTGCCGGCCGCCATGAATATCTCGTAGCAAACGAGTTGAACCGCAGAGGCGAGATTCAAAGAAGAGAAATCCGGATTCGCGGGAATCTGAATCTGGTGGGAGCATCGATCGAGGTCGTCGTTCGCGAGACCCGTTCGTTCCGGTCCGAATATCAGCGCGGCGGGCTCGCCGCCCGCTGTCTCCTCGATGAGCGTCGTCGCGCACTGCCTCGGATCGAGCATCGCGTGCGGATAGGATCTCACGCGGGCCGAGCAGCCGATCACGAGGCGGCAGTCGCCGATCGCCGCTTGGAGATCGTCGACGACCTGCGCTCGTTCGAGCAGATCGATGGCTCCTGTCGCGCGCCGTTCGGCATCGAACGACGGGAACTTCTCGGGACGCACCAGCACGAGTCGCGACAGCGACATCGTCTTCATTGCGCGGGCTACGGCCCCGATATTGCCCGGGTGAGTCGTTTCGACCAGAACGATGCGAATGTCGTCGAGCGCCATGAGGCCCGCAGTCAGGTCCCGCAGAAGGTCTGGTGCACGACCTCGTGCGGAGCCGGCGGCGACTCGTAATCGGCAAATTCCGCGTGTTCTGTGTACGGGCTCCCCGTCACGGTCAGCAAGGCGTCGAGCGGGCCGGAATCCCCGTCGTTTTCAAGCGCTTCGATCGACTGCGCGACGCGATGGTTTCGCGCAATGAACGCAGGGTTCACGGCTTGCATTCCCGCGTTGCGCGACGCGTCGTCTCGTCTTTCAGTCCGCAACCGCTCTCGCCACGTCGATGACCACGCATCGAATGGAGCCGGATCCGCGAACAAAGATCGAACCGCTTCGTCGCCGGCCGGATCATCGAGATGGAGTGTCGAAAGGCGACGGAAGCACAGCGTGAAGTCGGCTCGGCCCGCCGCCAGCAGTTCGAGAAACGCGGAGGCGACGGCGCGGTTCTCGTCGTTCGATTCCACCAGCCCCATCTTCTCCAGCAACCCCGCCCCGTAGTAGCGATGAAAGAGTTCGGGGTAGTGGTCCAACGCCGCCTTGGCCGATTCGACCGCCTCTGTTTCGTCGTCCGCGAGCAGCGGAACCAGGGTTTCCGCAAATCGGGTGAGGTTCCAGAGCCCGACATTCGGCTGTTGCTGATAGGCGTAGCGACCGTTTCGATCGATCGAGCTGAAGACCTTCCCGGGCTCGTACTCATCCATGAACGCACAGGGGCCATAGTCGATCGTCTCTCCGGTGATCGACATGTTGTCCGTATTCATCACGCCGTGGATGAAGCCGACGAGCATCCAACGCGCGATCAACGCCGCCTGTCGATCGATCACGCCTGCGAGTAGTTCACGGTACGGATTCGATCCACCCATTGCCGACGGGTTCTGACGCTCGATCACGTAGTCGGCCAACGCGCGAACGTGATCGGTCATGGCCCGCCCGTGGAAATACTGGAACGTCCCGACGCGAACGAAGCCCGCAGCAACGCGAGTCAGGATCGCGCCCGGCTCCGCACGTTCCCGGTAGACGGGTTCGCCCGTCGTCACCATCCCGAGCGCGCGTGTCGTCGGGATCCCGAGGGCGAACATCGCCTCGCTCAGCACGTATTCCCGCAACACCGGCCCGATGGCGGCGCGACCGTCGCCGCCCCGCGAGAAGGGTGTCGGCCCCGACCCCTTGAGCTGAATGTCCCGACGAATCCCGCTGCGGTCGCGCGCTTCGCCGATCTGAATCGCGCGGCCATCACCGAGGCTCGGAACCCAGTTTCCGAATTGATGTCCCGCGTAAGCGGTCGCGAGCGGATCCACGCCGGCGAGCGCCCGGTTGCCCGCCAGCGTCGCCACACCCTCGGGACTCGCGAGCCACTCGACCGAAAGCCCGAGGTCCCGCGCCAGATCGCAGTTGAGCTTCAGGAGCTTCGGCGCGGCAACCGGCGTCGGTGCGACCTGCGCGTAGCAATCGCCCGGCAGTTTCGCGTAGCTGATCCCGAAATCGCGATCCGCCTCGGTCGTCGCGTGGTCATGTGACATCACGCGATCCTAGCGGAAGTTCGTCGAGGTCCTGCGCGTGCGGCGGATCTCGTACCGGGTGGGACCCCCTCGTCAGACGACTCGAACATCCCCAACCACGGAAATTGCGCCGAGCGCCCGGAACGGCTCCACTCTCACCCCGTGCGATCCAACGAGAGATTCCTGCGCGCCTCGTCCGCGATCGGTTGAACTTCACCTACCAATCGAGGTGAGAGCATCCCCCCGAAGGTCTCATATGCCTCCAACCAAGCCGGATGATCGTTGAACGATCGACGATACGCCGCGTGGGATAGACGCCGCCGAGATCGTCGAGCCTAGAACGGTCGTCGCCAGACGCTATCGCGATTGAGTCAACAAGCTATTCCACGACGGCGTTCATCGTCTCGTTGGGCAGCTTCACGGTTTAGGCGAACGGAACTCGGCTAGCGGATTGAGGAAGACCGAGAACTCGTCCCGGCGACTGACCAAATCATCGCGATAGGGCTTGCGGCTGACCAACTCCAGACGGATTCCATCGCTTGTACTATCGCCCGCCAGCTCTTCGCCGTGAGAGGCTCGCAACGCCGGCGAGCCCGGGTCCGAGCAGGGTGGCGGTCGAGGGCTCCGGAATGGGCGTCGTGTAGAACCGGACCTCGCGCAGGCTGATGAAGGCCGGGTCGCCGTGGTTCGACGTGACGTTGAAGCGGATGAAGTCCGCGTTCACGGCGAGGGCCTCGATGTGGTCTGGGCCGCCGCTCCCGAGCCCCACCAGCGTCGCCTCCGTAACGGAGATCATGCCCTGGCTCACCAGGCTGACGCCGCCGTCCGTCGACGTGAGGATCTCCACGTCGTTGATGCCTCGGTTCGTAGCGAACCCCTGGTGGCCGTTCCAGATGACGATGTGGGAGAGGAGGAAGGTGCTCGGGAGGATGAAGTCGGTGACCATCGCGGTACCGATGGCCGCACTCACATACAGATCGAGCACCCGGGTAGCACGAGCCCCGAGCGGCAGGGATCGACATCGGCCTTCACGCGCGGCGGCGCGCCATCCACGCCAGCGCCGGGACGCCGAATGCGAGCAAGAGCAGGCCGGACGGCTCGGGCATGTACACCGTGTCGACGATCAACGCTTGGGGCGAGTTCAGCGTCCAGTCGAGCTGCGTGTCATTTGCAACGGCCATCACGCCGACCGGGAAATGGAGATCCAGATCCGCGTACGTCGATCCGTTGTTGTTCACCGACGAGGCCGCATGGAAGTACGTCCAGAACGAGAACGGAAGGCCGTTGAAGACGGTGACTGAAATCCCGATCTTGTTCGGCCCGGCGAGATCGATCGTCGAGAGCCCCGCGGCGAGGAAGGCCAGAGCGTGGGTACCGCCGCTCCCCTTCGCGTAGCTGCCGAAGTACGACGGGGCCGTGACCGCGAATCCGGGATCCTGGAGGATCTGGCCTACCGATCCCTCGCCGAGCTCGCCATGGACCTCGAGATAGATCGTGATCACGAACGCTGCGCCGAAGATGAGGTCATCCGTCTCGGCCAGGAAGTCGTCGAACTCCATGTCTGCGTAGGTCCGCATGCCGGTGATGGTCTGACCCCCCGCGCCATCGATCAACGCGTACGCGGACACCCAGCCAGGGTCAGCAGACGCGTCCCACGTGCGGGTGACGCCGCTGATCGTGTTCAAGCTGCTGATCGCGACCGGAGACGGGCCGCTCGCCGTTTCGAAGGGCGCGCCGCCTCCGTCCGCGGCGACATAGTAGTTCTCGACCGCGAAGGCGGCCCCAGGGCACACCACGCAAGTCGCGAGCGCAGCGCAGGTAGCAGCACGAGAAGCGAAGCGGGAGATCTGGCGCATGACATCCATCCTGGAGTAGTTGGCTGCCCGAATTCTACGCAGAAAACGCAGCGGAGTGTAGAGGATTTTCGAGGCGCTATTTCAGCCCGCGCGGGCTCTCGGCGAGTGCCGGGCCGGCCGCTACGGCGACTCCAGAGTTGTCGAGCCGGCGATAGAACGGCACATTCTCCACCGAGCCGACCCGGTTTCAGCTGCCCTAGCGAGTCGCTTCAACCGACCGATTCGTTGGATTGGCAAAGCGCAGAAGCCCTCCAGCCGCGCGGCAAGGGCAGCGGTTTCGCCCCGGCCGGGGGTATCCAGCGCCAGCACGATCAACAAGAACAGGATGGGCACGCACAAGCCTTCGTTCAGGCCACTCTCGACATTGAGGCCGTTACGCAGTCTGTCTGCGCTGGGTCCCTTGCTGGACACGAACCCGTTCTCTTCTCGGGAGGATTGCTCGATCAGCATGTCGCTGTCGTCTTCGGTGCTGCCCATAGAGACAAGGATACCGGCCTCTACACGGTTTCTTGGGAGGGCGCTCTGCGGGAAGGCGTAGTGTCCCGAAACTGGATCGTCGCCGATCTCTCGCTGCTTCGCGGTAGTAGTGGTTCAGAAGTCCGCCGAGTCTTTGACGCCGCGCGAGGGGACCGCGGCCTCCGGGGCCGGTGGCAGCCGCGATGAGCCTACCGCTCAGGCCCTGGTGCGGCCGTTCTACAGGGTAGTGCGCCACGTACTCGCGAACGAGCTCTCTGAGATGAGCCTCACCCAGCGGGATCACGTGGTCGAGGCACTCCTCCGTGATCGAACGGTTTAGCCGCTCGACGAACGCATTCAAGTTCGGGCTGGGCCTCGGCAGGCGAATCGACTCGATACCGGCACGTGCGAGCGGGCACGGAATTCCTGAGTAGACACCGGATCGCGGTCGATGATCAGGTAATGGTGTCACCCCGTTCAGTCGCTGTCCTCTGGACC
This sequence comes from Deltaproteobacteria bacterium, assembly GCA_029261905.1. Lineage (GTDB taxonomy): Bacteria > Myxococcota_A > UBA9160 > UBA9160 > SMWR01 > JAJDAM01. Next base: position 4,137 of record JAJDAM010000781.1, on the reverse strand, counting down.
CGAGGGCGCCTCCAACGCGGCGATGCTCGCCGTCAGCAACCTCACCAGGTTGGTCTGACGACTCACACCCGTTTTCGCAAAGATCCTCTTCAGCTGGCTGCGGACCGTGTTCTCCGTGACGTTGCGAGCCCGCGCGGCTTCCTCCAGCGAGTGGCCCGAGGACAACAGCGAAGCGAGATCGGCCTCGGCAGGTGTGAGGTGATAGAGCGTCGCGAGCACTTGCGGCATGCGCAGGTGCTGGTCTTCCGGGTCGGCGATGAATACCGCCGCGACCGGTTGTCTCGCCCCCGTCGTCATCGGGGTTTCCAGTAGCCGAGCGACCAACACCTCGTAGGGTTGGCGACCCGATCTTCGCTCGATCGCGAAGATGTCTCCCATGACGGCCGCGCCGGCTTCGGTGTTCAGGCTGCGCCGCAGCAGCTGCGTGAATCCGGCAGACGAAGGGGATCCGCTCGCCCGGGGCACACCATCGACGATCGAGAATCCGTCTCGTTGCGCAGCGATTCGATCGACCGCGCGATTCGACTCGACGACGTGAAGACCGCGGTCGATGAACAGGACGCCGATCGGAAAACGATCGATCACTTCTGATGTCGCCTTCTGGCGATAGTGCGCTTCTTGCAACTCGCAGTGGATCGCAAACGAGCGGCGCAGATGCGGGACCAACTGGTCGAGCAGCGCGAAATCGGCCTGGGTCGTCGGTCGCCCGCCTTCGCGGCAGTAAATCCCGATCGCGGCCAACACACGCCCGTCGGCGGCCGCGATGATATGGCCACCCTGCCCTTCGCTGACGAATCCCTGGGGCCTCATATATCGCCGGTACAGCTCGGTGTCTTCGAGTTCGGAGGGGGAAATGAACTCTTCGCTCCGCGCGAAACGTTCCATCTCCGCAATCTCGACCATTGGCCAGGGCACTTGTCCTCGATTCAGCAGATCCGTGAACACTTCGCCGTAGCGCGGTTCTGAATGGATCCGATAGGTCGTCGCCGAGTCGTGGCGGTACGGGATCTCGAGGTTCATCACGATCGCGACCCCGCCGAGTTCGCGCGAGAGCGCGCTGATGAAGCCGTTCCAGCGTTCGGGTCGCGTGGCTGCTGCGTAGATGAGCTCGATCAGCGAAATCACACGCCTGCCTAACTCGGGGTCTCGGCCGTCGCGTGGTTCGGGAGGGCTCAGCTCTTGCGGGGCAGGTCTCAAGTTCCACCTCCAGAACAACGCTCCGAAACGAACCATTCGGGTGATGCGACCGACGGAAACGATCGGTTTGACATCGAACGCACTCGTTTTCGCCTCGAATCCAGAACCTGCAAGCTGACTTTGCACTTCACATGCCAACCCCGCCGGCTTGGCCGCTGGTAGGGCGCCAACGTGCACAGGTACGCGCCAAATGCGAATTCACTGTGTTTCACGCCTGCCCTGCGGGTGCTCTTCGAATCTCTGGGATTCCTCGACATCGCGAAATGCTCCAGATTTGCGTCATCCAGTGACGCAATTGCGTTGAATTCGAACGCATACGCAGCGATATTCCGAGCGCTGCCGCGGGTGGATACGGCTTCGGAGGGCAATGATGGATTCGTCGAGGCTTTCGCGTTTCGTCTCGGAGCTCGTCGATGCGACCACGCTGGACGTCGCGTCGACGAGCCTGTTGCGAGAGCTGGTCGCCCGGGCCGACGAACTGCTCGATGGCGAATTCAAGGGGCTGACCCGGCGGGCGACGCTTCACGTTCGGCCCGACGACACCTACCGCTCGTTGCTTGTATTCGAGGTCGGCGACGAGGTGGCTCATCCGGTTTCCGACACGCGCTCGATGACGTCGACTGCGGCCTGGCACCTCGTTCGAATTCACGCGCGACCCGCCTGCATCGACGTGCCCACGGCCTCCATTTCGCTACTGGGGGCGGACGGCTTCTTCGAGAGCGAACCGATTCCGCAGTTCGATCAGGTCCCGAGCCAGGATACGCTCGATCGCTTGACCGACCGTGGTGCGACCCATGTGTTGGCGCTGCCGATTCGTGCGCCGGGCAGCTCCGTAATCGGAATGGTCTCCGTCGAAATCGAAAGCCCCGCGGCCACTGGACGGTCGTGGATCTGGGAACCGGCACTTGCTGACTTCGAGCTGCTGGCAAGAATCGCCTCGCCGTATCTGCTGGCCCTACCCGACACCCCGGGGCCGTTTCAGCCTGACGATCTGCTTCCGGTCGTCGGCAAGGAGATGTCGTCGCTGATCGCTCTGACCGAGGTTTTCGCGCAGCAAAACGAGACGATGCTCATCATCGGGCCCACGGGCACAGGAAAATCCCGGCTGGCCCGTTGGTGTCATGCGCGCTCGGGTCGGCGAGAAAAACCCTTCGTGACCCTCGACTTGCTCTCCGTCCCGGAAGAAACCCAGATGGCAGAGCTGGTGGGCTGGAAGCGTGGCGCCTTCACGGGCGCGACACACAACCACGCAGGCGCAGTCGAATCCGCCCAGGGGGGGACTCTGTTCATCGACGAGATCGACAAGCTCTCGCGCAAGGCGCAGGCGGGCCTGCTGTATCTGCTGGAGGAAAGGCGGTTTCGGCCGCTCGGAGGTAACGAAGAACGCGATGCCGACGTCCGATTCGTAGTCGGGACCAACGGAGTGCTGTCGCAGTTGGTACGTGACGGACTGTTCCGTGAAGATCTCTACTTCCGCGTGAATGTGCTGGCGGTCGGCCTTCCACCCCTCGACGCACGGCGAGACGAAATCGGCCAATGGGCGCAATTCATGGCCGAACGGCGACACAAAGAAGCCGGCGGCACCGGCCAGGTCGAGATCGTCCCGGAGGGCCTCGCGCTGCTGGAGCAGGCTCAGTGGCCCGGCAACCTGCGCCAGCTCGACAACGTGGTCCGGCGCGCGTACGTGATTGCGACCGCCACACCGTCCACCGGACGTTTCCAACTCACGCTCGACGATGTTCGCCGCGCCCTCAGCACGGAAATGACAACGCGGTCCGAGGAAGATCCGTTTCGCCGCGTCGCAGAAATTTTCGTGGAGCGCGCGATGGCTTCCGACTCGAAGGAACTCGACGTCGACCTTCTTGCGGGCGTGAAAGGCGTCGCACTGCTGGAGGCGATCCGTCGGTCGTCGAGCCGAGAGGAGGCCTTCGCGCTTCTCGGCAAGGGGAACCTGCTGAAGGGCCGGAATCACCACGGCGTATTGAAACGCGAGCTGCAACGAACGATTCAGCTGTACGACGCACTCGGTATCGAACCCGACCCGCTCAGCCACGAGCTGCTGAGCTCGTCCGGCGAACTTGGCCCGGATATTGCTAACCCGAACAATGCCAAATCAAAATCTGCAAAGTGAATCTGGAGCGTGAGGGGAATGAAGAAGCTTTCGACTGACCCCGAATCCACAGCGGCGAACTCTCCGCAGCAGCGAACTCTCCGCAGCCGCGAACTACGAGGAAGACAATGGACGATTTTCGAGCGAAAGTTCTGGCAGTACTCCACCACGTGATCAACGATGACGAGTGGGCGACGCGATTCCAAAAAGACTATCTCGAGGTGCTACGAGAGTTCGGGATCCCGGCGACTCATCCGTTCGCGACGTTGCTCGGCAAGATCAGAAACGAGAACAATCCACCCGCTCCCGACGCCCTCGACACCTTCAGACTCCTCAACATCCTGGGCGACGAGATTCTCGAAGTCGAGACCCGGGCCAGCGTCTGGTAGCCGATGGCCTCGTCTGCCGCGTTGGCAGCCTGTTCGATCGCCCGACTGCCGGACGAACTGTACGCGCGGACGACGAAGCGGAGAGTCGCTACGGCCGCCCAGGCTCTGCCGGACAACTGTCTGTCTCAGTATCTCGAGTGCAGGATGGACGGCAGTTCGAGGGTGGATCTGCTCGCATCCTTCGGCTCGTATCGGGACGGAGCGGCACGGTTGCTGGATTTTGCAGCGGAGCACCCCGAGAGATGGGCCGGTGTGCTTCCTTTCCTCAGGCAGTGGGCCACGTCGTGGTCGCGGCGGATCCCGATCGTCTGGTTCGAGTTCGATCACGTCGAACAGGACGCGATACCCGAAATTTCGGTCTCCGCCTGCCTGGTGCCCAGCTATCTGTCGAGGCGCTCCCACTCCGAATCGACTCGCGATCCGCACGCCGCTGACCTCGCG
>JAJDAM010000780.1 GCA_029261905.1 Deltaproteobacteria bacterium | reverse complement strand
TGAAGTACCGGGCGCCCGGATTGCGGACGACCGTGTTCGCATTGGCCGGAAAACTCCCACCGCCCAGCAGCGTGTAGGCCCCGTCCTGCGGGTCCCCGCTGCCCTGACCGTTGTGCATCCAGTTCGCAAAACGAACGGCGCCCCAAAAGGTCACGGGAATCGCCGCCCACTGCGTGCGAGCTGGATCTGCGACGTACTTGGATCCATCGGGATTGGTCGGAACCAGGTCGATCCCCGCCCACGGCTCGGTGGCCATTTCAGCTGGATAGACGGTGTACAAATTGACGCCAGTCGGATCAACAGCGTTCAAGAACTCGGCGTACTGCCCGTTGGTGACCTCGGTTGTTGCGAAATCGTACACATGGTCCACGGACCCGAAGCCGGTCGTTCCAATGGCCTCGTCGCAACAGACCATGACTTCGGTGTCGGGCGCGTTGTCGACGTATTCCACGCGCGCCCACTCGAAGCTGACCTCCGCCGAAGCTTCGGTGCCCAGAACGATCGCGAACAGCATGACAGCACTGGCTACACCTGCCCGAGCCATACCCGGAAGGGGCTTGAACATACGAACTCCATCCGCCAACGCCCTTCCCAGAGGCGGGCCGGCAATATACCAGCTTGCGAAGCCGCCGCCCGTCGGAGAAGCGATTACCGATCCGGAATTTCGCCGCGAGATGCGACCCGAATTCGCGAGACTTGCGTCCAAGCTGCCGGTATCCAACGGGACTTTCTCAGCCGGGGCAGCGTGGGTAAGCTCATGCGCTCGTGCGGGTGCGGATGGGGTGATGCTCGACTGCTGATGAAGGGATGCTTCCATGTCACGTCCGATCGCTCGACGAGCCCTGTTCTTCCAGCTTCTCCCGCTATCTCTCCTCTGTGTCACTCTCGCCGGGGCGTCCGAGCGACGTCCGACCGAGACCCTCCTGCGGATCGATGAGATTTTCGCAGGGGCGAACGGAGACTCGCGCGTCCAGTTCATCGAATTGCAGGTGCGCGACGCTGGCCATTCACGCTGGGAGCTCCAGCGCGAGCACGACTTCACCGGGTGGCAGGCGCGTGGTTCGCGCCCGGGGTCGCACACGCCGGGGCGCTACCACCCGAAACCGCAGATGCGCCATCACGCCCGGTCGCGATGGCGTGCGCTGAAATCGGATCGTGATTTCACCGAGCTGCGGGTTCGCCAACCGCGATGGCGAACCAAACGGTGGCGCGGTGAGTCGACCGGCCGGGTTCTCGTCACGATGCACGATGCGGCTGGAGACCTCACGGGAACATTTGATTTTCCACTGCCTCCTTCGCACGGGCAGTGGCCCAATGGACCGCGGCTCCACGCGCAGAGTCGCTACTGGATGCCGCGCCAGAGCGAGGTTCGAACCGTACTGCTCGCGACCCTCGCGTTCGAGCAACAGACCGGCCTCGAGGCCGACTACGTGATGCCGCCCGAACTCGCTCCGGTCGACGGGATGGTCTGCGTTCGCCACGAAACCGCGCACCATCGCGCCGAGCCGAGCAACATTTGCGTCACGTATGGAAACTACCAGGGGCTGCAGCAACCCGACGCGTGTGGAATCCCAAACGGGCCGCCGGCTCCGGAGCTGCACGTGGCTGGGCTAGAACCGCTGAGCTTGGCCCGATTTCAGAACGCGGGACCGATGGACTCGTTCGAATGCCCACGGGTCGGACCGCACAACGCGGATTTTCAACTCGAATCGCCAACCCCCGAAAACAGCAGCGGCGAGACGGCGACATTGGCGGCGCTCCCGATTGAACGACAAGGCGAGAATCTGTTCCGGCACGAACCGTTCAACGGAAACGGCCGGACCTGCCTGACCTGTCATGTCGACGGCGAAGCCTTCGGGATCTCGCCGACGGGCATCGCCGATCGCTTTGCAGCGGCGCCAGACGAAGCGATGTTCGTTGCAGAGCGCGAGCCCGCACTCGAAGAACTCGAGAACGTGTGCCTGATGCGCGGCGGAGACGAACGAGGTCTGATTCTGGAAAACGTCGATGGCTTCGCGGAGAACCCGGTGTTCCGCGCTCCTCCCCATCTGCTGAACATCCGGCGAACCGCACCCTACGGGCTCAGCGGGCACCTTCCCGACCTGATCGCATTCAGCCGAGGGGCCGTCGAGCAACACTTCCCGAGGACTTTGGCGCGCAACGCGAATCCGGCTCTCGGGCCGGTCGACTTTCGGGTTCCCAGTGACTTCGAGCTGGCGGCGCTCGAGGCTTTCATGGAGGACATTGTGTTTCCCGCCGACGGAAACCTCAGCCAGGTCCGCATGATGGAGTTCGCGATCGAGCAGGGCGGCGAACGGGAGTCGATCGAGCGAGGCCGACTGTTAGTCGGCGGAACGCTCGGAAAAGCCCACTGCTTTCGCTGTCACGGCGGCCCTACCCGGTCGAAAGCCGATGGATCTCTCGGCACCGGCGCCGGCAACCGCACCTTCGACACCGGTGTTTCACGGCTTGCGCAAAACGACGATGACGGCTGCGCGGGCGGCCCGGGCGATCCGACGCTGCCGCTCCCGGCGGAGGACGCAAGAACCCGAGAGTTCGAGACGCCGCCGCTGATCGGCGTCGCCCGCACGGCGCCATTCTTCCACGACAATTCCGTATCCGAGTTGCGCGACGCGGTCGCTTTCTACACCCGGGATGAGTTCGCGTCTTCTCCCGCCGGACAGCTGCTGCCAGATCCGGTGATCATGTCCGACCAGGACATCGATGACATCGTCGCGTTCCTGAAAGCGGTATCGCTCGATCCCAGCGAGTCTCCGCAATGCAACGACGGAATCGACAACGATGGAGACGGGATGATCGACTTTGCCGGCGATCTCGGTTGCTCCGAACCGACCGACGACTCAGAGCGCGAACTCGGTCTGCCCTGCGACGATGGCATCGACAACGACGGCGACCGGCTGATCGACTTCGGCGAGGACCCGGGCTGCGAAAGCCCTGCGTACGGATCCGAGGGGCCGTGAACCGATCACTGGGTCGCGCGAATCGGGCTGACGGCTGGTCCAACCGAACAGCCCTGCCTCGCGCTTCATCGTTTCGGCGCAGATCCGCGGGCGAGTCGGATCCCGCTGAACTGCCAGCGGGCCTCGGGGGGAAAGAAATTGCGGTAGGTGTGGCGAATGTGATCCCGAGACGTCGCGCACGATCCGCCGCGCAGCACGTACTGGTTGCACATGAACTTCCCGTTGTATTCACCCAGCGCGCCCTCGGGCGGCGAAAAACCGGGATACCCCGTATACGGGCTCGCGGTCCACTCCCAAACATCGCCGAACATCCGCCGGATCGGCGCATCGCCGGCCACGCTGTCTGCGGGGTGAACCGCACGACCGGCGGAAAGCAGTGAATCGACGAAGTTGCCGTCGACTGCGACGGATTTCGACGCCACCTCCCATTCGGCTTCGGTCGGCAACCGCGCTCCCGACCAACGTGCGAATGCGTCCGCCTCGAAATAACTCACGTGGCACACCGGAAGCGCTGGGTCGACCTCGAGTTCGCCAGCGAGTGTGTAGTGATGGTAAGCGTTCCCTACCCGGCGCCAGTACAGTGGCGCGCCGAACCGCTGCTCGCGCAGGTCTTCCCACCCGAGTGACAGCCAGAGTTCGGGGCGGCGATAGCCGCCGTCTTCGATGAATTCGATGTAGTCCCCACAGCTGACGAGGTCGCTGTTCAACTCGAACGCATCGATGAACTCCCGGTGGGATGGCGACTCGTTGTCGAAACTGAATCCATCGCCAGAAGCGCCGATCCAGTACGTCCCCTCGGCGTGTTGGATCCATCGATCGACCGCTGGCGGGTCGGCTTTCATGAAACTCGCCTCGCGATACACCGGAAAGAGCGGATTGTGGGCCAACACATGCTTGATGTCCGTCAGGATCAGTTCCTGGTGCTGTTGCTCGTGATGGAGACCCACCTCGATTCGCTCCGCGGCGTCGGCCAGCGCCTCTTCTGACGCGAAGACATCAGCCATGCATTCGTCCACGTAGCGTCGGTACTCCTGCACCTCGGCCAGGTTCGGGCGCGACAACAGCCCGCGCTGGTGTCGCGGGTACTGGTCGCCTACGGCGTTGTAGTAAGAATTGAACAGGTAGGTGAAGTTCGCATCGAACGGCTTGTGGCCCGGTCGCTTCGCCAGAATGAAGGTCTCGAAGAACCACGTGGTGTGGGCGAGATGCCAGCGAGCCGGGCTGACATCCGGCATCGTCTGGATCCCGCAATCCTCGGCCGAAAGCGTGGAGCAGAGTTCGAGCGAGAAAGCGCGGATCTTCTGGTAGCGGGCAGCCAGGATGCTGGCGGCCGAATCGGGGGTCGTCACGCTTCCTCCGCAACGCGTTCGTCTGCGATGCATTTTTCTGCCATCAGGATAACACGGGCCTACTGCGGGCCACCGATCCGCAAGCCCCGCGGAACGCAGTAGCGCTCGGCGAGTTCGAATCCACCTTGCATCAGCA
>JAJDAM010000779.1 GCA_029261905.1 Deltaproteobacteria bacterium | reverse complement strand
CGCGCGTGCGGCCATCGTTCGCGCCCGGCCAGATCGGCCCGTCGAGAGGGTTCAATACAGCACTCGATACACCTGCAAGCTACGAAGGACGCGTTCCACGTAGGTGCGCGTCTGGTCGTAAGGAATCGCTTCCACCCACTCGTCGTCCTCGCTCGGTCCAGATTCGATCCATCGCGCCACGGCTTCGGGGCCTGCGTTGTAGCTGGCGACCGCGGCCGAAACTTTTCCCGAGAATCGCGACAGCAGTTGCTCGAGATACGCGCTCCCGAGGTGAATGTTCGTTTCGGGATCGAAGAGGTCTTCTGGGGTGAAGGTGTGCAGTGCCTGCCCGCGAGCGAGTACCTCGCCCGTTTCGGGCATGATCTGCAGCAGTCCGCGCGCGCCCGAGACGGACAACACTTTCGGACGGTACCCGCTCTCCTCGCGCATCACTGCGTATACCAGACCTGGCTCGACACGGATGCCTTTTTCGGCGGTCTGGCGAAACGCCTCTGGGTACGGTGCGGGCCAGGCATGCCACCAGACATCGAGGTCCGCCAGTGCGGGTCGACTTGCCAGTTGATCGCCATAGAGGCTCAACACGACCTTCTGTGCGCGATGAAAATCCCCCGTGTCGGCGTACATCTGTGCCAGCACCAACCGGTCCGTCAGCCCACCCGCGATCGCGAACAGACGCGTCAATTCGGCATTGGCTTCGTCGACCATGCCGGCTTCGATCAGGATGGCCACCCGTGCCAGCGACGCCGAACTGAGGACCGACGTGCCGGAATCCAGCGGCTTAGCCACTTCGCGGGCGACGACCGCTTGATTCGCATCCGGTAGCCCACCGGGCGCACGCTGCCCCGCGCGCCAGCCGTAGTACGAAAATGGAAACCGGCTGGAGATCCACTCGTAGATCTCGCCGGCGCCGTCCAGCCCCGAGCGCTCCAGTGCACGCGCGTGCCAGTAGCGTGGGCGCAGACTCGACAGCGACTCGTCCGACCCGATCAGACGCTTGAAGTAACGGATCGCGTCGGCGTACTCGCCGGCGCGAAAGGACGACCAGCCGAGCCGCCAGACCGCGGCTCTGGCGTAGGACGTCCTGCCGCCGCGTGCGATGGTCTTCTCGAAGAAGGTCCGTGCGCGCACCGGTTCGTCTTCGTCGGCCAACAACCCGGCCAGAAAATTGGCGCGCACCGAATGGCGGCTGCGGGTTCGGCGGCCGATCGCGGCCAGTTCTTCGATGGCGCGCGGCACTTCGCCCGACCGCGCATGCGCTCGCGCGATCTCGATCGCGGTTTCATCCTGGGCGGGCAGCTTCTCGAAAGCCCGTGCGGCTTCCGGGTAGCGGCGCAATCGGAACAACGTCTGTGCGCGCTTTCGCTCAGCGCGCCGAACCTCGGTCCGTGAGGGTTTCGCCGCGATGGCTCGGTCGTATGCATCGAGTGCGGCTTCGTTGTGGCGCAGCCGAAACAAGGTGTCGCCCCGTTTTCGATACTCTGCTCCGTTGCGTAGCGTGCGGCCGAGTCGAGCCTCGAGTGTCCCGAGCGCGCGCTCGGCAGCCTCGTGCGAGTCGGTTTCGGGGTGATGGATCCACACCTCCAGATAGGCCTGCGCGGCCTGGCTGAAGCGTTCGGTTCGTTCGTTCGAGGCCCCGATCGAAGTATGCAGTGCCGCCGACTCTTCCGAGCGGGTCTCTGCTTTCAGCGCGCGGTCCCATGCCTGGCGGGCCTGAACTTCAGCGCCTTCGGATGCATAGGCGCGACCCAGCAGCGTGAAGAACTCTGCGTCGAGCGGCGAGTCGAGCCGATTCCAGCGAGGCTCCATCACGATCGCTTCGGCGGTGCGTCCGGACTCGACGCGGGATCGCATCCACAACAACAGCGCGTAGTCGGCGATGATGGATTCGACCGACAGTTCCATCAGCAGAGCCTCGGCGCCTTCGCGATCGTTTGCGGCGAATCGCTCGTTGGCCCCCCGCAATGCGGCCGCTGCCGACTGAACCGATGGCTCGCTGCCTGCGCTCGGGCCCGAAGTCGCTGCCGGCGCTACAGACGCGGCCGCTGTGGCGCCTGCGGCAGTCACAGCAGCTGCGGCATCGGCCGCGAATCCACCAACACTCAGCCACAGCACAGCCAGCGCCAGCATACGCGCACGCACTATCGAGTTTCCGCCTGAATCCAAGCCGAACGCACCCGCTCTCGCCGACAACACGTACGAGAGCCCATCCGATGGGAGTGTGCAGAAGTTGGGCGCCCGGTACAACGCACCGCCGGAAGCTGTGCTCGAATCCGTAGGTCCGATCCCGTCACGCCACCGCGTCCGACCCTCGCTGATTGCGAATGCCACGCGAGAATTGTCGTGTCCATGTGCGTCGGGTAGGGTTGCGCGATCTTGAGAAACACAGCCGACCTGCGCAGAATGGGTACGTCGATTCTATGGCTCGCATCCCTCGCGCTAGTCGCGTGTGGCGCCGAGCCAGCGCCCGTCGATCCAGCGCCCGCGGACATCGCGGACATAGAGAGCGCGGCGCTCGAGAATGCGGCCGTTCGTGACGCCGCATCGGCCCAACCCCCGACGACAGAGATCGCTGAGCAATCAGACCGCGCCGAAAAAATCGGCTTGTGGGTTCTGTGCGAAGGCAGCCAACGGGTACTCGAAAGCCCGGAGCGCATGGAGGCGATGTTTGCGGCCGCAACGCGAATGGGCGCGACCGATCTGTTCGTGCAGGTCTATCGAGGCGGCCGAGCCTGGTTCGATTCGAGCCAGGCCGATGCCGGTCCGTACCGAGCGATGTTGGCGGCGGCAGGCACGGACCCACTGGCGCAATTGCTCGCGCGTGCACACAGCGAAGGCATGCGCGTGCATGCATGGGTCAACGTACTTTCCCTTGCATCGCACAGGAAAGTTCCGATTCTCGATGCGCTCGGCCGGGGCGCCGTACTCGTCGATCAACATGGCCGATCGATCCTCGACTATCCCAAGCTCGAAGTCCCGCAGCCGGATCGGAAGTACTACCGGATGGGGACGCCGGCGGTATGGCTCGATGCCGCCGCGCCGGGTGTCGCCCGCTATCTCACCGGCACCTACGCGGAACTCATCGAGCGCTACCCCGAGTTCGATGGACTGCACCTCGATTACATTCGCTACCCGGGCGTACTGCCGTTTTCGCCCGGCTCTCGATTCGGCGTCGGGCTCGACTTCGGCTACGGCGAAGCCACCCGCAAACGCTTTCGCGACGAAACCGGCCTCTCGGCCCCCTTTGGCGACTCGCTGAGCAATGCGAACCGTTGGGACCAATGGCGGCGCGATCAGGTCACTGCACTGGTGGGCTCGATTCGCACCGCGACACGCGCCCTGAAACCGGATCTCCAGCTTTCCGCTGCCGTGGGCGCCTACGCGGAGCGGGTCTACCTGGCGGAAGGCCAGGATTGGATGGGATGGCTCGAAAGTGGGCTGGTCGAGTTCGCGGTCCCGATGGCCTACACGGTCGACGATCGGATGTTCCGCTACATGGCACAGCGGTATTCGAATGGCCCGCTCGCCGAGCGGATCTGGCT
>JAJDAM010000778.1 GCA_029261905.1 Deltaproteobacteria bacterium | reverse complement strand
GGCGCCAGCGCCTGCGAGTTGACCTCGGCCCAGCTCCGCGCGAACACAGCCAGCTCCCAGCGCTCCGCCACGTCGCCTTCGAAGGAGGCGAGCACCAGCAGCGCGTCAGCCAGTTCAGGGAGGAAGACATCGTCGAGCCAGCCTTCCTCCTCGATCTCGGAATCGATCCGGATCAGCACCGCATTCATTCCGGCTCGACTCGCCCCGGTGAGTTCGCGACTCCCCCCGCGCCGACGAACAGCCAACTCTCGGCCGGCACGCCGAGCTGTTCGATCGACTTCTGATAGATCGTGGGCGCGGGCTTTTCGAAACCGACTTCACTCGAAAAGATCACGCTCCGAAAATGTTCGGCGATCGAGAGTGACCGAAACACGTCGGGGCCCGGCGAGCTGATGTTGCTGAGCAATCCGATCGAGAGCCCGCGATCGCGCAACGCCGAGAGCGTTGGATCGACGTCGTCGCGTGGAACGATCCGGCGACGATGCAATTCGAAGCTTCGATCGGCCCCGGCCTGCAACTGCCCTTCGCTGGCTTCGATCCCGAGCTCTGGCAGCATCGAGCGAATCGCGTCGTGAACGGATGCAAGCCGCCCGCACTCGCGGTCCGAAAAAGTCGATTGCCAGGCTCGCTCGAAGACGTCCGCTGACACACGGCGATCGACGCGTTGCGAGCGGCCGCCAGCTTGGCGGACCATTTCGGCACCAGCGTGCCGAATAGATCGAAGACCACGGCTCGAATCCCGGTCATGACGCTCCTGCTTTCGATTCAGACGTTTTCAATGGCCGAGCGCCCCCTAACTCGACGTGCGATCGAACTCGGCTGCCACAGCGTCGCAGAACTCGGTGGTCGACGAGCTGCCACCCTGATCCGGAGTCAGCACCCGGCCCTCTTCGTAGACTCGGGCGAGAGCGGATTCCAGACGCTGCGCTTGCGGCGCGAAATCCAGGTACTCGAGCATCATGGCCGCCGACAACAAGGTCGCGGTCGGATTGATGATGTTCTTGCCGGCGATGTCGGGGGCGGTCCCGTGCGCCGACTCGAAGTACGCGTAGTCCGCGCCATAACATCCGCTTCCCGCCAACCCCAATCCTCCGATCAGGCCCGCGGCCGCATCGGAGAGAATGTCGCCGTACAGGTTCGGCAGCACGATCACATCGAACGCCGCAGAGTCGGCCACCAGCTTGTGAGCCAGATCGTCGACGATCAGGCAGTTGTATTCGATATCGGGGTAGTCGGCGGCGACGCGCTCGGTCACTTCGCGAAACAAGCCGTCGCTGTAGGGCAACATGTTGTGCTTGGTGCCACAGGTCAATCGCCCGGGCCGACCGCGCTCGCGACGCCTCCGAGCGAGTTCGAACGAATAGCGCGCGACACGCTCTGTACCCGCTTCGGTGATCAACTTCAGCGCGTAGCGGCCTGGCTCGAAGTCGGACAGCGGCCGTCGGGCGGTGCGACTCTGCAATTTCAGATCGGAAAGGGTGTCGATGTCCCCTTCGATCCCCATGTACATGTCTTCCAGGTTCTCGCGCACGATTACCAGATCGACATCTTCAGGCCGCGCCAGCGGACTGCGGTAGCCGGTTCGAAACCGTGCGGGCCGCACGTTCGCGAAGGTCTGCCGGCCCCAACGCAGATACATCAACGCCGGACTGCTGGGCCCACTGGTTGAACCGAACAGCGTCGCATCGGACGCATCGATCGCGTCGCGCGCCTCTGCGGGAAACAACGAACCGTGGAGTTCCTGTCCACGTTCACCGACCGGCGGGTGCACCCAGTCGATTTCGGGGACCCAGCGTTCGAGCAGCGCGACACTCGGACGCATGGCTTCCGGCGCGGCGTCTTCTCCTTCGATCACCACGACTCGTTTTCGTGTCATGTGTTCTCCCGCCAGATGCCGTGCCCAAAAACGAGTGTCCGAAACAGGCACGGAGAAGCTAGGAGGTTGACCCAAGACCGGTCAACCGACGACGCAAAGAGATCCCAAGGATCTCGCAGCTAGCAGCCCATCACGTGCCGACGCCTCGTCTCGGCGTCTTCGGGGTTGCTCGCACTGACGGTGCGGCGCAAGATCCCTGCTCACCGGCGGCTCCGCCGCCGCGAGCCACGTTGGGAGCTCAGCATGATATCCGCCGAAGAACGCTATCCGAAGAAGAAGGTCGATGTGAATGGCCGCTCGATGGCCTATGTCGACGTTGGGTCCGGCGATCCGATCGTCTTTCTGCACGGGAATCCGACGTCTTCTTACCTTTGGCGCAACGTGATTCCGCACCTCGAAGGCCTCGGCCGCTGCATCGCACCGGACCTGATCGGAATGGGCGATTCCGAGAAGCTCGACGATTCCGGCCCCGACCGGTATCGCTTCGTCGAGCACCGCGAATACCTCGATGGCCTGCTCGACGCGATCGGCGTCGACTCGAACGCGGCAAACACCACGTTGGTGATCCACGATTGGGGCTCGGCACTGGGGTTCGATTGGGCAAACCGGCACCGCGACCAGGTCAAGGGCATCGCCTACATGGAGGCCATCGTGCGTCCGATGACCTGGGAGGAATGGCCCGATGCCGCTCGCGCCCTGTTTCAGAGCTTCCGCTCCGAAGCCGGCGAGTCGATGGTGCTCGACAAGAACATCTTCGTCGCAAACGTTCTCCCCGCTTCGGTGCTGCGCGGGCTGACCGACGCCGAAAAGGAAGTCTATGGCAGACCATACACAGAATCGGGCGAGAGCCGGCGACCAACACTGACGTGGCCGCGACAGATCCCGCTCGCCGGCGAGCCTGCCGACGTCGTCGAGATCGTGCAGAGCTACGCCGACTGGCTGAGCGGGTCGGATCTCCCGAAGCTCTTCATCAATGCAGAACCCGGCACCATCCTCACCGGTCCACAACGCGAGTTCTGTCGCAGTTGGCCCAATCAAACCGAAATCACCGTAGCCGGGAGTCACTTCATCCAGGAAGACTCCCCCGACGAGATCGGCCAGGCGATTGCGGAATGGCTCGGGAAGATCGGCTGAACGCCTGGAACGCGAACTAGGGGCCCGATCCAGCTTCGGTCGGACTGCTAGCACGAAAGCCGAAACTGGGTGAGGCTGTCGGCCTCGATGGCTCGCCGTCCGTCTACGCAACTTCTACTCGTCGCAGCCGGCTTCGCGGCAGTCGCGATCGCTATGCGGTTGCTCAACGCGTTCACGTACCCCCCGGACTGGGGCTTCGACTCCAGTTTCAACTTGCGATACATCCTTCGCATGAGCGAGGACTGGGCACTGCCCAGCCCGGAAGTCGGCTGGTCGACTTCGGATCCGCCTCTCTACTTCACGTTCATCGCTGCGATCTGGGCGCTGTTCGGGCGCAGCCTCATCATCATTCCATTGGTCAACACGGCGTTCGGGTTGGGATGCGTGGCGCTTGCGGCCGCCGCTGTGCATCGGTTGGATCCCGAGCGGCCCGAGCGAGCGCTACTGGCTGCGGGGCTGCTGCTCTTCTTGCCTGCCAACATCTACATGAGCGTCATGGTCAACGAGGAAATCCTGGTCTCGTTGTTGGCATCGACCACACTGTTCTGGCTGGCATTTCCGAAGACCGATCGACCTTTTCTCAATGCTTCCCGCGTGGGGCTCGCTGCGGGTCTCGCGACTCTGACCAAGCTTCCCGGCGTGCTGGTCGCTGCGACGGCGGCGGCCAGCTACGCGCTCAGCGGACTGCGCGAGCGAGCCTACCCGCGCGCCAGTCGGCAGATCGTCATTGCATTGCTCGTCGCGGGCCTCGTCGGCGGGTGGTTCTTTGCGCGCAATCGATTGGTGTACGGGTACTTTCAACCCGCGAAGCTTCCGATCCACGAATCCATGTTCGAAATGCCGCCAGGCGAACGATCCATTCGCGACTACTTCTACGTTCCGTTGGCTACCTGGACCGACCCTGTGCTGACGAATGCCGACCTGCTCCGATCGGTTTGGGGCAGCACTTTTGCAACCGCCTGGTTCGATGGACACCGTTTTTTATTGCCGCGCAACAACCGCGCGGTCTCATCGCTCGGAACCGCCACGCTGTTGCTGGCGCTGCTTCCGACCACCGCCTTCGCGATCGGGTTGTTGCGCGGCAGCCGCCGGCTCCTGCGGGACAAGAGCGGTCCCGACGCACCGCTGTTGATCTATACCGCGCTGACGTTGATCGGCTACGCGTACTTCACGTGGGTGAATCCGTACTTCGCCGTCGTCAAGGGAACGTCGTTGCTGTCGCTGTCGCTGCCGTTCGCCGTCTACGCGAGCGAGACGCTCGCGTCGTGGATGCGGCACAGCCGGGGCGCTGCTGCGAGCATCGCGATCGCACTCGCCGCGTTGGCTACCTGCGTAGTACTCGGGTCGACGTTCAATCTGGCTTTCGACAAGACCGAAGTTTCGGGTCTCCCGTGGACGGCTGTCGAGAACCCGTAGCGCCGAAATCCAACCCGATTCGGTGTCGATGCACGGATCGCACCGGCCTGTTCAAGC
>JAJDAM010000777.1 GCA_029261905.1 Deltaproteobacteria bacterium | reverse complement strand
CCAACCCAAACAGCCTCAAGTGGGTGCTTGGTGAACCGATTGTCACAACAGAAACAGCGGCCAGTTTCTGTTCTGCTCCTACGCAAGCAGAGTCCCCACTCGCATCGGCACTGTATTCGGTCGATGGGGTCACCGAGGTGTGCATCTCAGCGCACTTCGTGACAGTTTCGAAAACCGATGCAGTGGAATGGCTCGATATCGCCCAGCCGATTGTCGACGCGATCAGGGGGCACCTCGCATCCGGGAAACCGGCTCTCGGTCCGGCGTATGTATCACCAGAACGGTTCTCTAGCGATGACGATGGCGATCCGATGATCGCGCGCATCGTTCGGATCATCGACGATGAGATCCGCCCGGCGGTTGCGCGCGATGGCGGTGACGTTGTCTTCGTCCAATACCGAGATGGAGTCGTCGAGCTTCAAATGAAGGGCGCCTGCAGTGGATGTCCGAGCGCGACGCTGACGCTGAAGACTGCAATCGAAGCGCGGATCAAGCAGGCGATTCCTCAGATCCAGCAGGTCGTTGCGGTCTAGGCAATGCGATGTGTTTCGTTCAGTCTCGCGCCGAGCATTGCCTCGGGTCGAGTGATTCTGTAACCAACTGGTTGCGGGGTTCTAACACCACGCCGCTTCCTACCCCTAAGGAGGCGATGAGATACTCGAGGCAACAACCGAGTCACCCAGAGTTTCCCCCCAGTCGAAGTTTGAAAGAATCGGGATAGGAACACAGGGAGACTGTGGGTTGAATCCGGGACCTGAAAGCGCCGACGTCGAGAGCCGATGGCGCAAGTCGCAACGACGGCGCCGCCGAAGGGTGAGCCGCCGAGGACTTGCGACGGTTGTCTCGTCCTGCATCGGACTCGTATTGGTGGTGTGGATCGCCAACTACGCGTCTCGTGCGCCTGACGAGAGTGTACAAACGCAGGAGATTGAACAGCCCGCAAAGGCGGCGGCTGTCGCGCCGGATTCTCTGTTCGAGCGTCTCCCTGTAACGACCGACGTGCTGGAACTTCCGGTTGCTTCCAATCCCCTCGGTTCTGACCGTTTTCAGGAGTTGGTTTCCGTTGGGGCCGAGACAGCAGAAGGTGAAGGACGCGCTGCGCCCGATCTTCGTACCCTTCGCGTGAATTACACGTTCGACCCAGAGCTGACTCGCAATGTGTTCGAGGTCTTGAGGAAGGCTCGCGTCGATCTGGGACACGTAATTCTGCTGGATCCTCGGACGGGGCGTGTGCTTGCGTATGCGTCGACCGATACCGAGCGGTTTCCACCGACTCGAGCCTATCCGGCAGCATCACTGGTGAAGGTCATTACAGCTGCCGCCGCACTCGACCTGGATCCGGACCTCGCCCGCCTGCCGTGCCGGTTTCGCGGGAGTCCCTACCGCCTGACACGGTCTCGAATCGACCCACCCACGGCAGGGAACGAAGTGTCGCTACGAGGCGCGCTTGCGAGTTCGAACAACCAGTGCTTCGCCCAGCTCGCGGTTCACGCCGTTGGGAGCAGCTCGTTGATGGACGCGATTTTGCGCTTTGGTTGGTTGTCAGCGCCAGCGCCCGCTCACTCGGCGGGACGAGCCGATCCGGGCGAAGATCGGTATTCGGTAGGCCAATTGGGTTGTGGGCTCGCCGGAAGTCGAATTACTCCCCTGCACGCGGCGCAGTTGGCTGCGACGCTGAGCCGAGGTGAACTGGTAGAGCCGCGCTGGATCGAGGGGGTCTTCGACGACACAGGCCGACAGCTGCCCTTGCCGGCGTCTGGTCCGGTCCGGCAGGTGATGACCCAGGATCTCGCTGACGAACTGCGCGAAATGCTGGTTGACACGACGACCAAAGGAACCGCTCGTCGAGCATTCCGTCGACGAAACGGGCGCGCGTTGCTTGGTCCGGTCAAAGTTGCCGGCAAGACTGGGAGCCTTTCAGGAGACGATCCAAAAGGTCGCTATGAGTGGTTTATGGGTGTCGCTCCCGCCGACGAGCCCAAAATCGCGGTGGCCGTGCTGCTGGTACAGAGCGATTTATGGTGGCGCAACGCGTCCCAAGTGGCCGCGGAGGTGTTGCGGACCGTGTTTTGTGAGAAAAGCGGTTGCGCGGCCGATCTCGCAGCACGATGGGTGAGAATTCCGACAGCCGGCACTGTTCAGCCCATGAACGCCGCTACACACCCGGACAGTGAGCTCACCAATCCCGAGGCGAGGCGCCTGGTGCAACTGGGTGCCAGGCAACCGAATGCTGAGTCCGGCAGCAGCAGCAACCAGGTGCCAGGTAAGCAAATGTAGAGGCAAGGGAATGCGGGTGTCTCGTGTTTGGGAGTTCCCGCAACGGGTGCCAGGCAACCGTGTGAAGGCAACTGTTTGGATGGGAGTCGGCCGGGTTTTTGGGGCTGGCGTGGTCAGCGGGAGGCTTTGCGAAATTTGGATTCACGCGCGAATATGCAGCCGCAATTTTACCGGAACGAGAGATCAGGAGAGTTCGGATGAATGATTCCCACGCGGGTGTCGAACCGACATTGCCCAGGCGCTCCCGGGCGGAAAAGGAGCGGCAAAAGAAGGCTGCTCGGAAGATCCGAAGAAAGAAGCGGGCCCAGGCGGCCGCAAATCAGGGGAGCCGCATCGGCCGGCTCATGAACGAGTACTCACGCGCTGCGATCCTGCGCGTTGGAAAGAACAGCCGCAATCGGTTCAACCAGATTCTCGCCGACAACTCATTGGTGGGTGATTCCGCCTGGTTCGAGCGGGACCAGTTCCCGTGGATGAAGACCGTCGAGGACAACTGGCAGACGATTCGCCGGGAGGCCGAAGGCGTGCTCGAGGCGCGCGATCTGCTTCCGGCGATTCACGAAATTTCGCCCGATCACGACCGGCTCAGCGAAGACGGAACCTGGAAGACCTTCTTCTTGTACGGATACGGGATCCGATTCGAGCGCAGCTGCGCGCGATGCCCCGAGACAGCAAAACTGCTCGAGTCCGTACCCAACCTGTCCAGCGCGTTCTTGTCGATCCTGGCGCCCGGCAGCCACCTGCCCCGCCACCGCGGACCCACGAAGGCCATCATCACCTGGCACCTGGGCCTGATCGTGCCCAAGGATCGAGAGAACTGCTGGATCGAGGTCGATCGCCAGCGCCGATTGTGGAGCGAGGGCGAGAGTCTGATCTTCGACGACGCCCAGAAACACGAAGTCCGCAACGATACCGATGAAGAACGCGTCGTATTGCTGATCCACTTCGACCGTCCCATGCGATCTCCCGGCTCCTGGATCGGAAGCTCCGTGATGCGCGCGATCCGCTGGAGTCCCTTCGTACGCGACGGCCGTGAAAACAACCTGGCCTGGGAAAACGCGTTCGAAGAGGCCCTGCAGACGCGTTCCGACGGCAAGGAGACCCCGCACTAGCCTGACAGGCAACTCGCTCTGGTAAGAGCCGGGCATCCGCACACCGAAATGTCCGCCGGACGCGCCGGACGAGAGGCACATGAAACAGGTGGTCCTCGCTACGGTTCTGTCTGTCGTGTCGTGACTGTCGTCGCCTTCCCCTGCGTGCGCCGCGCCGTGTAAATCGGTGTCACCATGTTTCGATAGACCCTACCGCCGAAATCGAAACGCGCGATGGCGGACAGACGATCGAGCAGTTCCTCTCGCTCATCATCGCCGAGCCGGGTGATGTTCGAGAACGTTCCGTAGAGCAACCGCACGGCCTCGGGGTCGAGCTCGAGCGTCCAATCGATACGATCGGTCGAGATTTCGGAGAACGCAGCTTGCTTCTGCAGGTCGGCGATGCGTGCGCGGCGATCGAGCGCAAACGGAATCGCCGCATCGGCCTGGGACGGGCTTTGGCCCAGCGAAGCCAGCAGCGATTTCGTGGCTTCGTGAAAAGGGTCCTCACGCGCCGGATCGCCAAACACGTTCCAGAACAATGCCAGCCATCCACCCGGCCGGAGGCACTCTGCGGCCTTTGACAGACCCAGCTGCTGCGGGATCCAGTGGAAGCTCGTCGCCGCGAAAACCAGATCGAACACGCCGCGACCCAATCGGGCTGTTTCGAATACCTCGAAGCGAAGCTCGATGTCGATGCCGGACGCGGCGTCGAGATCACGAAGCGCAGGCGCGAATCGCTCGTCGGGTTCGAGTGCGACCAAACTGGAGGGAGCGGAGCGGAGCAAACGCCGCGTAGCATTTCCGCTACCCGATCCGATCTCCAGCACGCGACTTTCCGTTCCGAGACCGCACCGCTGCTCCAGAATCTCGAATACCTGCTCGGGATAATCCGGCCGGCCCCGTGAGTACCGCAGCGGGTCCTTGCCGAACAGATGCCGGCCTTCAGCGAGATCGATCGTGTCTCTGGGTACCGTCATGCCGATTCGCGACGTGATACTCGTGGAAGTGTTCATCGACCGAGCCCGAGGCAGCGGGCCGATTGGATCTGTCAATCGAGAGCTTCGTTCATCGTGTCGCGCTCGGTCAAGTGTGGAAACCTCTCGATCCATCGCGATAGTTCTTCACCGACGTGCGGCAGCCAGCGCGCGAACGAAGCATCGTCCGCTCCATCGAGCATTTGGACCCAGTCCAAGACGCGTACGACATGCGCAGTCCAAAGTGCACGGCGAAAATCAGACCGAAGAGACTGGATCGGTGCCAGACGGGTCCACGGCTCGAGATAGGCGTTGCGAAGTGATCTCCCGAATATTCCGCGCTCCTTTTCGGGAACGGTCGTCGCGAGTTCGCCCGGAGCACGACCGACCACGGCCTCACCTTGATTCGCTCGACCGATTCCAGCGGGCCGATTCCGAGACTCTCGTGCGCCTCCGCGATCCAGGTTTCGGCTCTCGCAAACCAATGAGCCGCGTCCTCGCTCAGCCATGGCGCCAGATGATCTGTGCTCATCGTGGTATTCCGGCCTTCTGGTAGGGCTCCAGGATCGATGACCGCTTCATAGAGAGTATGAACTTGCGGGCAATACTGACTATCCGGTGGGGTGTGCGATCACTCTCGCATGCCGTCGGAGCGAAGTACACAAGTACGAGTCTATCGGAGAAGCCGCGTTGATCGTCGAAAATCCGGCGCTACGGATCGGGCGAGTCGAGATGGACTTGTGGGACGAAGCGGCGAACTATCATAGGCTCGAGCGGTCCGTCCGGAGACTCGCAAAACCCGAGGAGACGTTGGAGGTGAGACGACGTGATTGGTGATCTGGATCCCAAGTCGAATCGCGGGGTTGGCGATTCGCGGTCCGAAACGGACGCGGAGTGGCGTTTGGAGGCGCGAAAACTCGCAGACGAGCTGCGTGCGATCCATCTGGCACTCGCAGCCAACGAACTCGATGCGGCCGACTTGAAACAGGCGACTGTTTGGGCACAGCAAATCCGTACTCGGCTCGACGGACCGCCGCGCGCGCGTTGGTACGATGGTGATGCGGGTGCCGCGACTTGGCGCGCCGAGTCACGCCAGGCGTATCTCGATCAGAGTCCCGTCCGTGGGAAGATGAATCCCGTCGCGCCGCCGCTTTCGTGCGAGCGCAGCGAGCGGCCCGATGGAACGCC
>JAJDAM010000776.1 GCA_029261905.1 Deltaproteobacteria bacterium | reverse complement strand
GGCCAGATCGATGGCCGAGTACTGGCGGTAGTGATAGAAGCCCTCGAGCCCGCGCACGCAACCGATGTTGGTGTGGGTCGCAGCGACGCCCTTCAAGCCGGGCGGAACGTCGATCAGCCCACCGGGTGGTGGCGTGATCTGCGCGACGGTCATCAAATCGCGCATGCTCACG
The DNA here is from genome assembly GCA_029261905.1 of Deltaproteobacteria bacterium. Lineage (GTDB taxonomy): Bacteria > Myxococcota_A > UBA9160 > UBA9160 > SMWR01 > JAJDAM01. The sequence continues at coordinate 3,690 of JAJDAM010000776.1, read as the reverse complement.
ACACCCACCAGTTGGCTTCGATCGGTCACCGGAATGTGGCGATAGCCGCGATCCCGCAGCCGGTTTAGTGCGCTGCGCGCCTCGGTATCCACTTCGACCGTCTCGACCGGCGCGGTCATGAAATCTTCGACGGATCCTCGCCCCAGATTCTCGCCGGTCGCGATCGCGACCAGCAGGTCGCGCTCGGTGAGGATCCCGGTCGGCTCCATTCCGTCGACGACGACCAGCGACCCGACCCGGCATTCGCGCATCCGGATCGCTGCTTCGGAGAGGGTTTCGTCCGGTTTCGCGGTGATCGCCGGGCCACTCATCAGATCGCCAACAGTCCGTCGCAAGGTCGGTGACTGGGGTTTAGAGGGGGCGCTCGAGGGGCGTTGATTGGGATCGTTCATCCGTAGTCCTCCGAGAGCGGTCCGACACACCGCTCGGCTGTGGGGGATCCGGAATCTGCCAATTGCTCTATACATTGTCAATATTGATCAAGTCAACGTTGACTAAGTCAATCATTCCATCACAATCAATCCTCGAAACCTGCGAATCGCGGAGACCGAATGGCCATCCAAGAGCCCGAGTCAGATCCCCCCCAGCAATTGACAGCGAAACAGGCCGCCGACCGACTCGGAATCAAGCGCGAAACCCTCTACGCCTACGTCAGCCGCGGAATGCTCGATCGAATACGGGTGCCAGGCAACCGTGAAAGCTACTTCGATCCGGTTGCGGTGGAACGGTTGGCGGCGAAGAAGCGGGGGACGGGGCGGGCGGGATCGGTCGAAGTCGTGATCGGCACTGCTCTGACAGCGATGGAGCAGCAGGGAGTTGCGTATCGCGGGATCGACGCGGCTCTGTTGGCCGAGACGCGCTCGTTCGAGTCGGTGGCCGAGTGGCTGTGGGGCCGGGATTTCCCGACGGGCCCGTCCTTGCCCGGTTGGTGCGCCAGTTCCGCAGCATTGGCGGCTGGCTCGGCGGTGCAACAGGCGCTTCCGGATGCGTCGCGACCCATCGATCGCATACGCGCAGTGTTGGCGGTGATCGGTGCGACCGACGCTCTTCGATTCGACGTGAGCCCGGATGCGGTCGTCGCTGCGGGCCGCAACTCGATCGCGGCGATGGTGGATTCTCTTCCCGTTCGCGGTGCTGTGAATTCGCGTTCACTGACGATCGAAGAGCGACCCAGCCGCGAGAATCCATTGGCCGGCCGGTTGTGGCCGAGGCTCAGCGCGGAAGCCATGCCGGACAACGGCGCCGAACTGCTGAACGCCGCGCTCGTGCTGGTAGCGGACCACGAGCTCGCGGCCTCCACGCTGGCGGCTCGCATCGCCGCGTCCGTCCGATCCGATCCGTACTCGATCCTGAACGCCGGCTTCGGCGTTTTCGCCGGGCCACTCCACGGCGGGGCCAGCGGACAGGTTCACCGCTTGCTGCGCGAAGTCGATCGGCCGGAAAACGCGCTGCCCGTCATCGCCGAGCACTTTCGACGCGAGAAATTCATGCCTGGCTTCGGGCACATGTTCTACGAGCGGGAAGACCCGCGCGCGGTCGCTCTGCTTGCCATGCTGCGGCGATCGAACATCGAGCCCGCCCGGCTCGAGACGGTAGAAGCGGTTCTCGAGGTGCTGCAGGAGCGCCTGCCCGTCTTCATGAACGTCGACTTCGCGTTGGCAGCGCTCGCGTTCTGCGGGCGCATGTGCGATGGCGCCCCCGAGGTGCTCTTTGCCATCGCGCGCTGTGCGGGATGGCTCGCACACGCGATCGAGGAATATCAGGAGCGCCCCGTCAGGTTCCGACCGCGCGCCCACTACCTGGGTCCAACGCCGGTGAGGCCCGGCCCATCACCAACTGGTACGCTTCGCAAGTGAACGACGCGCAGTCCGCGAGACGAACCGAGCGAATCGTTTCGCTGATCCCGAGCGCGACCGAGATCGCATGCGCGTTGGGATTTGCCGATTCGCTGGTCGCCCGCTCACACGAGTGCGACTTCCCGGTCGGCGTCGAACTTCTGCCGGTCCTTACACAGCCCCAGCTCGACTCGTCGGCATCGGGGAAAAACATCGATGATCGCGTCAAGCAGCTCGTCCAAGATGGCTCGAGTGTCTACCGGGTCGACGCCGAGCAGCTCCGCAGCCTCGAGCCGACGGCGATCCTGACGCAAGATCAATGCGAAGTCTGTGCGGCGAGCCTGCGCGACATCGAGAGCGCGCTCGCGGATTGGATCGGGACGGCTCCGAAGGTCGTGTCGCTCAATCCGAAAACTCTGGCCGATGTCTGGATGGACATCGAGCGCGTTGCCGCTTCGCTGGGCGCCGACGAAGTGGGGAAGCGGGTCACGCATGAATTGACGGAACGTGTGACCGACATTGCCGAACGCGCATTGCGGATCCGCTCGCGACCCCGTGTCGCCTGCATCGAGTGGATCGACCCGCTGATGGGTGCAGGCAACTGGATCCCCGAGCTGGTCGTGCTGGCGGGTGGGCAGCCGCTCTTCGGCAAAGTCGGCGAGCATTCGGAGTGGCTCGAGTGGGAAGACCTGCGAGCCGCGGACCCGGAGATCATCGTGCTTCTGCCATGCGGATTCAGCATCGAGCGGACTCGCGCAGAGATGGCGCCGTTGATCGCTCAATCGGGCTGGTCGAACCTGTCCGCGGTTCGCACGCAAAGGGTTTACGTCACGGACGGAAACCAGTATTTCAACCGGCCGGGGCCGCGACTGGTCGAGTCACTCGAGATTCTGGCGCAGGTCATTCACCCCGATCACTTTTCGCCCTCAGCCTCAGGCCTGCTCTCAGGCCTGCTCTCAGGCCAAGGCCAGGGCTGGCAACAGCTGTAACAACCCTATCCCCAGGAGGAGGACTCATGTCCGAAGTACAAGCGGTCACAGACCAGACGTTCGAGCGGGAAGTCATCGAGTCGGAGATCCCGGTGATCGTCGATTTCTGGGGTGAACACTGCCCCCCGTGTCGCGCGATCTCGCCCATCCTGGTCGAGTTTGCGGGCGAGTATGCGGGTCGCGTCAAGATCGTGAAACTCAACTCGGACGAAAACGGCGACACGATGATCCGCTACCAGGTGATGGCGCTACCCACCATCCTCGCGTTCTCGAGCGGCCAGGTGATTGGACAGATCGTCGGCGCCAGGCCAAAGAAAGACTTCAAAGAGATCATCGAAAGAGCCCTCGCTGCCTGACCGCCGCGAAGCGATGGGCGACAGGCTCAGTGATGGCGTGTCACATCTCCCACTTCCTCGATGCGTAGCGCCAGCGACTTCGTTCGGTCTCCGGACATCAGCGCGACGAAGCTATCCGCCCACCCATACTTGTCCGCCATCTTTCCGTGAACCGCCTGCAGTTTTCCTGCTTCTTCCACCAGGCGCACGTCTTCGATTTTTCCATCGCGCTCGAGCCTCACCTGTGGATTCGCACGCAGCCTCTCGACCCATCCGCTCCCATCCGGTGTACCCGCCCGCAGATACGAAGCATTCTCGAAGTCGACGACCCAAAGCGGGGTGGTCTCCCACTCTCCACCGGCTCCGCGGGTATGCAGTGTCACGACCTCACCCACCAGCGGAGTCGCGGTAACGATCGAGACAGCCAACAACGCCCCTACCATCAATCCGACGACCATCAGCACTTGCTTCATTTCGTCCTCCTCGAGCCGGCCCGGTCAAACGATCGAGTCGGCGCTTCCGCCGTCAACG
>JAJDAM010000775.1 GCA_029261905.1 Deltaproteobacteria bacterium | reverse complement strand
TCTGGGGCTGCAATGGGCCGTGTCACACAACCCCTTGAGCTTCCACGTGTTTTCGCTGGGCAATTTTTCGGCGCCGGGATCCGAGATCGATCAGGTGAGAATTGCGGGCGCGTAACCCATTGAAATCGTTGATTTGATGCTCGCTTCGGGCCGGTCAGGCGAGTCCCGAAGCGGCGCTGGTGGCCGACATGGCCCTCTACCGGCTGCCTGGAACCGATCGAGCCAGCCCAAGGCTGGCGACGGCGGAGTCTTCGCTATCCGTGCGTACAACACACGCCAAGACTTGCCTTGCCAAGGAAACAGGGTCCATCGAGTGACCCGAGCGCCGAAATCGCGCCTTCAGGCGCCCGAATCGTCACCCGGAAGGCCGGTGAACCGGACGCCGATCCCCTCGGAAACGCGATAACGGATGTTCATTCCGATCAGAAGCGCTGTGATCGACTCGACGATCCGCGCGTTGCCCAGCGGGCCACCGTCGACTGCACGCATGCCGGGTATCAATCCGCACAGATCCATCACGGGTTGTCGGATCGGCTTCGCGCCCGAAACGACCACATCGCACTCGACTGGCGCCTCGAGCGTTCGCAGCCGGTGGGCAGAGACGTTCTGAAACGCCGAAACCACACCGACGCCCTCGGGTACCAGGGAGGCCACGAGCTCGGCGCAAGATCCCTGCCAGACCCCGACCATATGCGCGGCCGAGCCTCCGATCGACGACGCGAGGGGGACCCCCATCGAAACCACGATCTGGCCGGGCACCAGCGCGTCTCGGATCGATTTGACGGTACCGGCGGTATGCTCGAACGGCACAGACAAAATCACGATCTTTGCACGGCGGGTGGCGTCGGGGTTGTCGAGACCCGTGACGTTGCCGCCAGCAACAGCCTGTTTGACTTCGGCTTCGGCTGCAGTCGCTCGATCGAGCTTGCGCGAGCCGATCACGACCGGACGGCCCGCTTTCGCAAACCGCAGGGCCAACCCGAGCCCCTGATCGCCGGTGCCGCCCAGGATGGCTATGGCGTCGTCGAAATTGGAGTCACTCACGGCGCGCAACCTAGCCCACATTCCTGAACACATCCTCTGAAACAGTCGTTCGAGGGAAACCGGTTCAGTCGGCCGGGTGGGAGTGGAGTCGCGATCAATCGACCCGACGGAGGGAAGTGGGGAACCGAATGGACCGGTGATGAATTTCGCCTACGTTTGCTCCGATGAGCGACTCGAACGCGCACTACACCCCTACCGAGATTCGGCAAGACGGCCCGTCCCAGCTGGCGATCCTATGGTCGGACGGTGCGGAAAGCCGCTTCGATGTAAGAGAACTCCGACTGTCCTGCGCCTGTGCGCACTGCATCGACGAATGGAGCGGCGAACACCGACTCGACCCATCGACGGTCCCGAGCGACGTCCACCCAATCCAGATTCGATCGGTGGGTCGCTACGCGATCGGTGTCGAGTGGAGCGACGGCCACTCGACCGGGATCTATTCATTCAAGCAACTACGAGAACTGTCGGACCGCGATTGATCGCGGCACTGCCGCCCGCCCTCCGACAACACGTAGGATGCCTGCCGTCGAGAGATGGCGTCCAGACAGCGTGATACGCTCGGGCAATGACGACGATCGACTTCGAGAAAGTCGCGCAGGCCGCAGAGGGGGCCGCGGACTGCGCGCGGGCCGAGATCTTGCCGCGGTTTCGGCGCGTCTCGGTAGAACACAAGAGCGACGGCAGCCCCGTGACCGAAGCCGATCGAGCCGCCGAGCGCGCCATCGGTGCGCACCTTCGCAGCTGCTTTCCCGACTTCGGCCTGCTGGGGGAAGAATACGGCAGCGATGGATCGATCGAGGGACCGCACTGGATCATCGACCCGATCGACGGAACGATCGGCTTCTCGCGCGGCATCGCGCTGTTTTCGACGCTGATCGCACTCGCGATCGATGGCGAGCCCGTGATGGGCCTGATCGACCTGCCGGGTCTCGGCGAGCGCTACGTCGGCTGGAAGGGCGGCGGCTGTCGCCGCAACGGAATCCCGACCCGGATCGCCCAGATTTCCGATTTGAACGACGCGATCATTTCGCACGGAGATCCCTATTCATTCGATGCCTTCGACCAACGACCCGCATTCGAACGGATGGCGCGGGAAATCCCGATGTTGCGTGGCTATACCGATGCGTTCGGCCACGGCCAGGTGCTCGCCGGCGGGGTCGGCGCGATGGTCGATCTGTCGCTGAACGTCTGGGACGTCGCGGCTACGCAGGTCCTGGTGCCCGAGGCGGGAGGGCGATGCGTGACGCTCCCCGAGCACCGCGGGAAGACTGGGATCGTATTCGGAAGCCCGCCTCTCGTCGAACAGCTCTGCGCGTACTTGAGTTGAGGCTGTAGCCGATGAAACGGCTCTAGCCGGAGGGCTGCCCGCGGCTTCGCCTACTGGCTCGGAAGCACCACGAGCGACGCGCCGCGATGAGGCGGATGCAAATGGCAGTGGATCCGATAGATCCGTCCCGCCTCGAGTTGCGGAAGGGCGACTTCGAACTCTTCGTCCGCGGGTAGCACGACGCGAATCCCCAGACCATCGATCGCGAAGCCGTGCGGCTTGCCGGTCGTATTGAACAGCGAGAGCTTCGTCGGCGCGCCGTCGGTCGTGACGATCGTCGACGGAATGAACAGGTTCTTGCCGCCGACTACGGCGCTCACGACCTGAATCGTCGTCAATTCCGTCTGGTAGACGATCGAATTGCCGGTGACTGCCGTGTTGGCGTGTACCGAACAGCCGCTGGCGGCCAAACCCGCGAGCAGGCCCAGGCAGATCGTCGCGGCCCCGGAGAGTCGTCTACCGAGCATGTCACCCCCGTTACTCATCGCGTAGCATGTGGACGATACCAAGAAGTCGCTCCCGAAAATTGAACTCGTGATCGACCGACCAGACCGCCAAGGCGACGCTATCCTAACGCGCTCGCAATTCCCATTTGAATCCAGAGATT
>JAJDAM010000774.1 GCA_029261905.1 Deltaproteobacteria bacterium | reverse complement strand
GCTGTTCGAACGCGAATTCGTACTTCAGATAAGACGTCCGAAACTCCTCTCCAGGCGCTTCCGGAATCAACTGTGAGAACTGGAACAGGCGCCATCCTTCGCGCAGCGCGTGAAGACCCGTCTTGAACGGGGGCTCGGTCCCGTCTCCGGCCATGTAGGTCTGGTCGCCCGTCCCGTCCCAGCGCGTCCACGCGATCACGGGCGAGTCCAATGCGGAACTCGAGAGATACAGGATCAGTACGTTCTGTCGCAGCGGCATCGGCCACAATTTGGCACGTCCAACCGCGGTTCGCCGGTTGGTTCCTTCGGGCTGTACAGATCCGAGCCATCGCGGCAATTCCGCGCTCTCCCTGCGTTTTCGAGCACCGTGGGGCGAAGTTGCCGGCTCGAGAACCGTCGGCCAAAGGCGAAAAGCCCGGCTCGCCGAAAACCGATAAGTACCCATGGCCCATGATGACAAACGAAGTCCCAGCGGCCTTCCCTGGGACTACCAACTCTCGGACCGGTACACCCGGGATCACGGCGAAGTCTTCATGACGGGCATTCAGGCTCTCGCCCGCCTTCCACTCGAACAACTCCGCGCGGATCGCGCAGCCGGGTTGTCGACGGCCGCGTTCGTGTCGGGGTACCCCGGCTCACCACTCGGCGGGTACGACAAGGCCATCGCGAGTGCTGCGCGTCTCGCGAGCGACCTGGCGATTACTTGTAGACCGGCACTGAACGAAGAGTACGCGGCGACGGCCGTGATGGGGTCCCAACTCGCCGCAGCCCAACCTGATTGTCGCTACGACGGCGTCGTTGGCATCTGGTATGGCAAGGCACCCGGTGTGGACCGCGCCAGCGATGCACTGAGGCATGCGGTCTATGCGGGAAGCTCTTATCGCGGCGGCGCGGTTGCGCTGGTGGGCGATGACCCGAACGCGAAGAGTTCGACCCTGCCCTCTTCCTCGGCCGGGACGCTGTTCGATATGCACATCCCGGTGCTGTACCCAGGGGATCCCGGTGCAGCGCTCGACCTGGGTCGTCACGCGATTGCATTGGCGCGTAGTACCGGCTTGTGGACGGGCTTGAAGATCGTGGCCGACGTCGCAGATGGGAGTGCGACGATCTGTCTCGATCCCAATCGGGTTCAGCCGACGATTCCGCTCCACGACGGTGCACCCTACCAGTGCATTCCCGATGGGAAGCTGCTCACACCTCACACGATCGATCTCGAACGCGAGATCTACGAAGTTCGATACGCGCTGGCGGTCGAATATGCGTCGGCCAACGCGCTGAACTACACACCCGTCGATCCACAGCAAGCGTGGATCGGCATCGTGTCGTCGGGCATCACGTACCGCGAGGTCCGCGAAGCCCTTCGTCGGCTCGGCTTGAACACGGACTCGGAAATCGCGGACGTTGGCATCCGGCTGCTGAAGATGCAGATGCCATTGCCCTTCGACCCGGCGACGCTGCGCCATTTCGCGCGCGGACTCGACGAACTGATGGTCATTGAAGAAAAGCAGCCGAACATCGAGTCATTGGTCAAAGATGCGCTGTACAACCTCAACGTCCACCCGCTGGTGATCGGAAAATCCGACGAACGTGGCAAGGCACTTCTGCCGGGCCACGGCGGTCTTTCGGCTGACGACATCATCCCCGCGTTGCGCCGCCGGTTGGCGGAACGACTTCGCGACAAACTGGTTCCGGAACCTTCCCCTCCGGTGACGCGGATCGAACCGTTGACGATTCGAAGATCCCCTTTCTACTGCTCTGGGTGCCCACACAATCGCAGTACCCAGGTTGCAGATGGCGCATTGGTCGGTGCGGGAATCGGCTGTCACACGATGACCATGCTGATGGATCCGCGACGTGTCGGCGACATCGCAGGTTTGACCTGCATGGGGAACGAGGGCGTGCAGTGGATCGGTATGTCCGACTTCGTCGAGCGGGATCACATGATTCAAAACCTCGGCGACGGCACCTTCTTCCACAGCGGCCAACTCGCCATCCAGGCCGCGGTCGCCGCCGGCGTGTCCATGACCTACAAGTTGCTGTGGAACGGCGCCGTCGCGATGACAGGTGGACAGGAAGCCCCGGGACGCACTTCGATAGCCACCGTGGCGCAAGCGCTGTTGTCCCAAGGCGTCTCCCGCGTGCTCGTGACGACCGACGATGTTTCGCGAACGTTGCGGCTGCCGCTGCCCTCCGGTGTCGAGGTATGGGACCGATCGCGGCTGCCGGAAGCCCAACAGGAGCTGGCTCGGGTCAAAGGCGTTTCGGTGTTGATTCACGACCAGGCCTGCGCCGCAGAGAGCCGACGCTCGCGAAAGCGCGGCGCGATGCCCACGCCGAATCGACGGGTCGCGATCAACGCTCGTGTGTGTGAGGGCTGCGGCCACTGCGGGCGCGTGAGCGGCTGCCTGTCCGTCCAGCCGATCCAGACGCCCTTTGGTCCCAAGACGGCGATCGATCAGGGGTCGTGCAATCTCGACTATTCGTGTCTCGAAGGAGACTGCCCGTCGTTCATGACCGTCTCGAAACGACCGCGATGGCAGCAGGCCATGCGCCGTTGGTGGCGGGGCGACACAGCCGACACCGAACCCGAGAAGCAAGCGGACACGTTGTCACTACCCAGCGACGACATCGCCGAGCCGACGATCATCTGCGCGAACCCGGACGATTTCTCCACTCGCATGACCGGAATCGGCGGCACCGGTGTCGTCACCGTATCCCAGGTGCTCGCAATCGCGGCGGCGCTGGACGGCTACGAGGTCCGGGGACTCGACCAGATCGGGCTGTCTCAGAAGGCCGGCCCTGTCGTCAGCGATCTGCGCTTGCGCCGTGGCCAGCCCGCGGAAACGAATCGGATCGGAGCCGGTTGTGCGGACCTGCTGTTGGCATTCGACGCGCTCTCCGCGTCGTCGAGTGCGGGACTCCTGGTCGGCGACTCGACGAAGACCAGCGTCGTTGGATCCACGGCTCGAACTCCAACGGGTGAGATGATCACCCAACCGACGATCGAGCTTCCCGATCACGAGGAGTTGAGCAGCCGGATTGCGGCTGTGACCCGGCGCGACCAGCAACATTGGGCCGATTCCGCAGCGATCACCGGAGCACTGCTCGGCGAGTCGTTGACCGCCAACATTTTTGTCGTCGGGATGGCCGTTCAAGCGGGTTGCCTGCCGATTCGACCCGAGTCACTCGAGCGGGCGCTCGAGCTCAATGAAGTCGCGGTCGAGAGCAACCGAGCGGCGTTTCGCTGGGGACGAATCCAGATCGCGTCTCCGCACCGGGTGGCTGCCGCCGTCTCGGCGCGCCGCGCGCCGGAACCGAGCGAGCCGCTGCCGTGGCTACCCGAACCCGTCGGGGCCTTGATCGATTCGATCAGCCATTTCGACGAGAGTCTCGACGAGGCGCTTCGGATGTTCACCGCGAATCTGATCGCTCATCAGAATCTCCGAAGTGCCGAGCGGTTCCTTTCGACCGTAGCGCGCGTCGCCCGGGCCGAAGCGACGATGGCTCCCGGCTCACACCGACTCACGCATGCAGTCGCAACGGGCCTGCACAAACTCATGGCCTACAAGGACGAGTACGA
>JAJDAM010000773.1 GCA_029261905.1 Deltaproteobacteria bacterium | reverse complement strand
AGAAGTTCAGAATCGAGGATGCGCATGGAAACTCCGGAGGGAAGAGCTTCATAGAACCACACGAGTATGACAGGTGCGGTCCTTCGCTAGGTTTTCGCCTGGCCGGAAGGAGATCGGTGCTGTCCCCCAACTTGGTGACGCCGCGGGGCTCTACGTTCTGGCCGGCTGGCAAGACATCACTGAGCGCTGGCGATCACCTCGCCCGCTTCGAAGCGATAGATCACAGAGGCGTCCTGGCAGTCGAGAACGTTGCACAGATCGTCGAGCCGCCTCACTCGATCGATCAGATCACGGGGGATATCGCGCCGGGCTGCAAAGTTGCGGGCGCAGAATCGGGATCCTGGAGGGATCCCGTGAGTGACCGAGCGCAGCAGCTCGTGGAACTGCGGCTCGGTCATCCAGCAGCTCACATCCGACAAGGACCACTTGACCGTTGTCGTGATCCGACCTCTTGCAACGAAGTCCCGCAGATCCCCGCATTGAACTTCAAGACGATCGAGGCCCTTCTTCGCCTGCTCGAAGCCTCCAGGACCAAGATACGGAGGCAGCGGACTTCCAGGCGTGAGGCCGCCGTCGTACACGAGCCTGAGGACGTAGCTCTCTCGCACCAGATTGAACGAGGCGAACTCAATCAACCGGCGAACCAGGTACGCACCCACGCTCCCATCGGTTGAGCGAAGGAAACTTGGATCCTGGGCAAGCGGGTAGATCACCAGCGGGTGAAAGAAGAGCTTCCACCAGACGAGGCCGCGATCTACGTGATCGCGATGGGCATCGAGAAGGGCTTGCTGTGCTTCCAGGGACGTCGCTTGGAAGAACGGCTCTGCCCAGTCCATGAACCCAAGGGCCTTGATCCCCCGCATGAACCGGATCATGGCGGTCTCCGTGCGACCCGCGAAGAACACGCCGGCTTCGATCAGGCCTCTGCGATTGTCCCAGTACTTGCGAGCGCTTCGGGAGAGAGATTGGCGAACCATCCTGTATTGATCGAGCCGATACGGTGCCTCGGAGATCCCGAGGAAACCCTGGAAGCCCTCCAGGTCGAACGCATCCATCGCGGCGGCCTTGAGCTCCAGATTGAAGATCTGCTCGGGACGGCGGTCGATGGCGACGAGTCGCTTTGGGCCCGCCGTGAGCAGGCTCAACGCACGTCCGCCGCCCGCTGCAACGGCGACTACCGTGTCATCCCCAGTGATCTCGAGGGCCGTCAGCTCCGATCGCGTGTCCTCGTTGTCGGCGCTGTAGAGCGGGCGACGTCGGTACCCATCCATCATGGCGTTGGCGCCCCTTTGCGTAGCCGCTCGACCAACCGGTACAGGTCATCGCCCGAGCGTTCGAGCCTCATCGTCGCGAACACGGAGTCTGCGATTTGCGGGTCGTCCTCGATCTTCTCGAAGATCACTTCGGTGGCGGCATCTCGCCCGCGTTGTCGCACCCACATTCGGGCCGGCTTCAGGATGCCGTTCTCCTCTTCGATTTCGTTTGCGGCGAACTCGAGGGATTTGATGGGCTCACCGGAACCGGCCTTGAACAGATCGAGGCGCAGTAGAGCAAGGCGGTCCCGTTCCACGGTTGCGATGACCTTGGCGTATTGAGAGTCGTCGGGTGTGCTTGCCTCCACGACGAATGCGCGCTTGCCTTGCTCTGTGGTATCTGGCAGTCGTCGAAGCTCGTATCGGCGCCAGTCATGGTGCTCGAGGTCCTCGAACGAGAGGTCGCTTCCGTAGAAGGAATCACCTTTGTGTCCGGCCAGGACCCTGCGCGGCCTACGCAGCTCTCGTTGGTAGATCCACGTGTCGTTCCTGCCGTCGTCCTCCTCGATGATCAGCAGCGTGTTGCCTCGAAGGTAGGGGGGCTCGGTGAAACGCAGGAGAGTTCGGCCGCGTCCGTCGATCTTCTTGTAGACAACGTCGAAGGAGCGGTAGGTGACGTGGTCGCCGTGGCGGTGGATGCGGAGGGTCACGCTCCGTACCGAGGGGTAGTTGAACATTCGGTCGAACGCGGCCTGTACGATCTGATGCGGGGACGGATCGGCGACATCCTCGACGACTCCGGGCTCTGCGGAGGCCGTGCCCCACATCGCCAGAACCCCGAGGAGTGACGCGATCGCGCGTTTCACCGCCGCCTGCGCCTCACGGCATCGAGCCCCAGCCGAGCAAAACGGCTGCGCCACTCTCCGCGCGTCAGGCCGAGTTCGCGTCGAGCTGCCTCCTGGTTCCAGCCGTGGCGGCGGAAGGCATCGAGGATCTTCTGTGCGAGCAACTGGTCCTCCGAACTCAGATCCGGGTTCATGGCCACCAGCGCTTCAACCAGGTGAATCCGTTCGAGCGGTCCGTCGCCATCCCTCCAGAGGATGACGTTCTCCAGGACTGCCCGGAGCTCTCTGACATTGCCCTTCCAGGGACATTGCGCCAGGGCTGCGAGAAATCCGGGATCCAGCTTGGGAACCGGAACACGGGCAGAGTCAGCGATCTCGGAAACGAGCACTTCGGCGATGGCCTCGACGTCGCGTGTTCGGGAGCGAAGCGGAGGAAGTTGAACCGAGGCACCGCGAATTCTGTAGAAGAGATCCTCGCGGAACTCCCCGCCGCGGACCATCTCGGCCAGGTCTCGGTTCGTCGCTGCGACAACCCGCACATCCACTTTGCGTGGGGTCGCGCCGCCGACGGGCCGGATCTCACGGGTTTCGAGGGCGCGGAGCAGCTTGACCTGGACGGACATTGGCGAATCGCCGATTTCGTCCAGGAAGAGTGTGCCTCCGCTCGCGGCCTCGAAGAGG
>JAJDAM010000772.1 GCA_029261905.1 Deltaproteobacteria bacterium | reverse complement strand
CAGGCGCTCGGCATCTGGCTGGCGGATCGCGGGGGCTGGTCCAGTAACCCTGCGCTCGCCGTGGGCTGCGCAGCCGCCTTGTTGGGCCTCGTGCGCTGGCGTCCGGTCACCCGCACGAAGTTCGCGACCGCGGTGCTATCGGCCGTCGTGATGGGCGCGTTGGGTGTGTACTCGATCAGTTCCCGATTGGAATCGGCGGCGAGGTTTCGTCCGGGTGCCGTGGTGGAACGCACCGTCGAGGGCACCGTGGTCGGCTCCGCGTCGGGATCGGGTTGGACACGCGTCGAACTCGACGATGTGGTGGATGTCGAATCCGCTCGTCCGATGGGCCGGATTCGCGTGCTGGGCGGACTGTCGCGAGTGGAATTTCCCGGCCTCGAAACTGTCGAGGTGGGCACGCGTGTACGCGCGCGGCTTTCGACGCGCGCCTATCGTGGAGCCGCGAATCCCGGTTCGAATCTTCGCGAGCGCGAAGTCGCGCGCGCGGGAATCAGTGCCGTCGCCAGGCTGGTACACCCAGCCCTGTATGTCGCGATTCGTGGCGGTGGTGCCGATCTCCCGAGCGGTCGGTGGGTCGATCTTCGCACCCGAATCGGCGGTCACCTGGCGCGGGCAGGTCGCGGTAGCGAGTTGATCCGTGCACTGTCGATCGGCGACAGGTCCGGGATCCGCTCGGAAACCCGCAAGGCCTTTCAGCGCGTGGGGTTGTCGCATCTGCTGGCGATTTCCGGACTGCACCTGGCGCTGGTGGGTGCGATCGGGTTTGCGGTGTCTCGCATCACGATCGGGCGCAGCGCGTGGCTGGCGTCCCGCTTCGATACTCGGACGGTGGGCCTCATCGCGGCGTTGTCGATGGCCACTGGATACGCGTTGATTGCGGGTTGGGGTGTGCCGGTGCGACGAGCGTTGGTGCTGCTGTTTGCACTGGCTCTGGCCGTGTCGCGTGGGAGGCTCGGGCGCCCGGCCGAACCGATCGCGATGGCCGCGATCGCGGTGCTGGCCACTGAGCCGGGCGCGTTGTTCGACCCGGGCGCACAGCTGTCTTTCGCTGCGGCAACAGCGTTGGCGTACTCGGCCGCGAGGGAATCGTCCGAGCTGCCTTCGGGTAGGATGAGCCGACTCCGAGCCGTCACGTCGGATGCGCTGCGCGCGTCGGCGAGCGCGATCGCAGCCACCGCTCCGCTGGCGGCTTGGCATTTCGGCAGCGCGGCGCCTCTGGCGCCCGCCGCGAACTTGTTTGCGATCCCGTGGACGGGATTCGTGCTTCTTCCGCTGGCACTGTGTGCTGCGGGCGGGGCCACCCTGGGGATCGACCTGCCGGCGACCGTCGCCGGTCGGGTGGCCGCCTGGAGCCTCGACGCGGTCGAGTGGGGCGCGCGCTTTGCCGGATCCTGGACGCCGGCCTCGAACCCGTCCGGTGTCTGGGGGCTGGCGATCGTCGCCCTGGTGATCGGAACGATTCGAGCGCGTCGAACCTGGCTTCGAGTGGGTCTGTCTTTGGCGGTGAGTGGGGCTCTGGTCGTTGCGGAACCCGTCCAGATCCGACCGCAACCCCCTCGGATGATCGCGCTCGATGTGGGGCAGGGCGCTGCTTCGATCATTCAGAGCCGACACGCCGCGATCTTGTTCGACGGTGGGGGTGCGAGCGGAGACAGCGACTGGGGCCAGCGCGCGATCGTGCCCGCATTGCACGCGTTGGGAATCGATCGGCTAGACCGTGTCATCGTGAGTCATGGCGATCTGGATCACCGCGGCGGAATCCCCAGCGTGCTCGAGCGCGTCGAAGTCGGCGAAGTCTGGATCCCGTTCGGTGCAACCGAAGCTCCCGAGTTCACGCACCTGCTCGCCGTAGCGCAACGCCGACGCGTTTCGGTGAGTGAGCAGGGCGTCGGGTCGGTGGCACAGCTCGGGGGTGAAATGACGATCCGCGGGCTGTGGCCACCCCGCGGTGGACAGAGACGCAACCGAAACAGCCGGTCGCTGGTCGTACGGATCGATGTGAGATCACGGGATAGCGAGTCTCACACGGGCATGCAAACCCGCATCCTGATGCCGGGCGACATCGGCGCTGATGTCGAGCGAGACCTGCTCGCCAACGGCACGGACCTGCGAGCGGATGTGTTGGCGCTCGCGCATCATGGGAGCCGCACGTCATCGACGGCAGCGTTTCTCGAGGCCGTCTCCGCGCCGGTCGCGATTGCGTCGGCTCCTTGCGTAGGGCGGTTCGGAATGCCGCATGCTGAGGTTCGTGTGCGTGCACTCGAGGCGGGCATGTCTCTGTGGTGGACCGGACGCGACGGGGCGGTGATGGTCGATCTGGAGCGGCCTTTGGCGGCCTGGGGACACCGCAATCGAGAAGTGATCCACGATGGGTGCTCGTTCTGAACCGGCTTTCGCGAAGGGTGACGGATCACCCTTCATCCAGCCAAGTCGGCCTGCGCCATGAAAGCTGCCGGTCACGTTGGTATCCTGCGGCGATGCGATCGATGCCTGGGGGGCCCGCAGTCTCGATCGTCGTCCTGGCGGCGTTGCTGAGGCTGGCGTTCGTCTGGTGGTCGCCTCGGGAACTCAGCGGTGACGCGTACCACTACCACCTGAGTGCGTTGATGCTGACGCAGGGCGGTGGGTACACCGATATCGATGGCAGCCCGTCGATTCGCTGGATGCCGGGTTGGCCCTACCTGTTGTCGGGCTTCTACACGGTGTTCGGTGCCGGGTCATGGGCGCCGATGATCTTCAACGCGCTGGCGGGTGCCTCGACTACGGCTGCGTTGATCCGCCTGGGAGGTCTCCTCTGGCGACCGAGCGTGGGCTGGATCGCCGGCGCGCTGTACGCGGTCTGGCCGAGCAACATCTACTACTGCGCGACCTTGATGACCGAGCCGGTCTTCAACTTGTTGTTGGTGCTCGGTTTGTGGGGTCTCGTCGAGGCGGGAATTTCTTCGGGCGCCAAACGCACGCTGCAGACCGCCGCCGCCGCCGCTGCATTTGCGGGTCTGGTGATGGTCAAGGCCGAACCGCTGGTGTTGATTCCGGTCGCGATCGGCTTGATCGCTACCGCACGGAGCAAGGGCGCCTTCCGTCGCAACGCGTTGGTGTTCCTGGTGATGGGATCGCTGCTGTTGGTCCCGTGGGTGATCCGCAACTATCGGGCATTCGATCGTGTGATCATCACGACTGCGATGGCCGGCGCCAATGCCTGGCTCGGCAACCATCCCGGAGCGTCCGGCGGTCAGTCGATCGTCGAGATGCGCGAATTCATGCGAGAGCACAAGGCGGAGAATCGCGCAGAGACGCTATTCGCGGCCAGCCGGTCGGGTCGCGCCCGAGTAAAGCAGTTCGTGACGGAGCAGCCCGCAGAAGCGTTGTCGATCCTGGGCAACAAGCTCCGCATCACATACGGCAGCGACGACGCTTCTGCGCGACTCGTACGCGGCGTGGGGGTCGGAAGAGCGGGCTTCGTCAGCGAGCGCGAATGGACCGTGATGGCGTGGATCGCGAACGGATACTGGTTCTCGATCGCAATCCTCGTCGTCATCGGGCTGTATTCATGGCGGCACTGGAGCTGGCCCGCGTTGCTGGTCTGTGTGGGGATGCCCGTATCCTTTCTGCTCGTTCACCTTGCGTTCCTCGGTGGCGCGCGCTTCCACGCGCCCGAAACGCTCGCCTACGCGCTGATCGCGGCACGGGCACTCGAGCGCCGGTTATTCGCGATCCCCTGACTCGGCGCCGAAGAATCCCGCCCCGAGCGATTGCCGAACGATGCGTGCCGCGGCGCGGTTGCCTGCAGGGCTCCAGTGGTAGTCGCACGGAAAGAAGTAGCCGGTCGGGTCCAGACTCGGATTGAACCGAAAATCGATCATCGCGGGCAACAGATCGACCAATTCGATTCCCAACCGATCGGTGACGGTCGTGAGTCGGATCGATAGCGGGGCGGGGCCGGAAGTGGATCTCCGCTCGAAATCCTTCAGGGTCGGAATCAAGACGAGCGCGATTCGCTTGCCCTGCGCGGCCGTTGCGAGTCGCGTCAGGACCGCCTCGAAGAGGCTGAGGTCGCGCTCGCTGAAATCGTAGTATCCCGATGCATCGGGGTCCGTCAGCGGCTCGGTACGCCGGTCCCGAACGACCTGCAGCAGAGCATTGAACAGGTAGGAAGTTCGACGCAGCTCGCGACGAACCGGTGGCTCGCGATAGTCGAGGTGCTCGAATGCTGGCGGTTCACCGATCAGGTACGGGCGATACTTGTACTCATAGCGAGCCATCGTCGAAGCGCTGTCCAGATCGAGGTCACGAAAATCGTTGATCGGCGCCAGGCTGGTGATGACCGCGTCGTGATCGAAGCGGGAAGCGAGTCGTTCGTAAACCACGAGCTGTTGATACGGGCTGAAGTGTGCCATCGCAAAATTGAGATGCGCCAATCCGGTGTCTCGTTCGAGAACGTTCGAGAACCTCTGGGATGCGACGACGCCCCAGCCCTCGAGAAACGAATCGCCCAACACGACGACGCGGGGCTCGGCACTGCTCGGTTCGCGTTCGATGTCGCGCGCGCCTACCGAGTTGGTCGTGTAGTGCGCCGTGAAGCACTTTGTCGCGTGTTGGAGCTGCGCATTGGGTTCGTGCCAGACGCCGAAGTCGGGATGGTGGCCCTGCCAGAACCCGGTGCCTCCGTAACGGGGAGGTGCGCTGCCGAGCAGCCCCACGGAAACGAGCAGGAAGGTGCCGGCCTCGAGCAGCCCGAGTGTCGCCACGAGGATCGCCAGCCACGTCCAGACGCGGGTCATCGCGACCCGCTCACGAGTCGTCGGCTCCGCGGATCAAGCTGCGGGTTCGTTCGAGAAGCGTCTGGTTGATGGTGCGTTCCGGGTTGATCCGGGCTGCGTGTTCGAAGGCGGCCTCCGCACCTCGGAGATCGTCGATTTCCAATCGCGCGAGACCCAGCTGGTACAGGACTCTCTCTTCGTCGGGGTTGATTCGGAGTGCGGCGTCGTAGGCCTCGATCGCGTCGCGCCAACTCTGATCACGGGCGTGCAGCTGCGCGATCTTGTACCAGGTCGAAACCGTCGCGCGAATATCGTTGGCACGCTCGTACTGGCGAATCGCGCCCTCGACATTGTTCTGGCGGGCCAACGTATCTCCGAGACGCCGGCGAATCTTGGCGCTGTCGCGCCCGATCCATGCCAACCGATCGGCCGAATCGGTGAGTTGTGCGGTGTCACCCCGGACGGCCGCGGACGGGATGGTGATCTCACTCTGCCATTGCGCAAAGAACATGATCGCGAGCGAAACCGCTCCGGCGGTCCAGACCAATCGACTGGCCCAGCTTCGATTCGGGGCTACGCCGGAAACGACTTCGGATGCATCCCCTCGGTTGCGCAGCAGCAGTCGTGCCACACGGCCGTCGCGCAATTTCCAGATCGCGCCATCGAGCACGAAATGATGCAGGTTGACGGTCGATGCGGCGAGAACTGCGAAGCCGCCATCGAACGGGAGTCGGCCCAGCATCCCCGGTGCAAAGATCAGCGTGGGGATCGTCCAGATTGCCGCACCCGCCAACATGGCCTTGACGAGGTAGCGCGGCTGGCCGGTCCAGTTGCCCTTCCCGTGCGCGTAGTACGAGGTAATCCACAAGTACTGCGCCGAGTGACCGATCGCGATCCACATGAAATAGTAGGTTCCGTAGCTCGACGTCCACGGCTCGATCGAAGTTCCGACGGAGAAGCTGCGAATCAGTAGCGGGATCGAAAACCACAACGCCTGCACGACCATCAGTGTTGCGGTCGGCAGCAGGTCGCGGAGCGATCCACGCCGAAGCAGGCGCGCACATGCGACGCCTGTAGTGAGTAGATACGCGAGTGTGACAACCGACAGGGCCGGGTCCGAGATCGTGGACGGGAAGCCGATTCGCATGAACTGGTAGTTGACCGGGTCGACCGAAATCGGCACGAAGTCACCCGCTTCGCCACCACTGTGGAGCGCCAGAAAGGTCAGCGCGTAGGACAGCGTGAACGAGGCATGGAGCCAGCGTTTGGTCACAGGGTCCAAGCCGACACCGCGCCGGCGCAAGAACATGACAGCCAGCCCGTAGTTCTGACCGGTGTAGTGCCAGGGGCTCCACGTGACATAGATCGTGACGATCCACGAGCCCACTGTCGCGTTGTGGACGCCCACCGCGAACGCCAACGCGAG
>JAJDAM010000771.1 GCA_029261905.1 Deltaproteobacteria bacterium | reverse complement strand
ATCATCTGTGCCAGGCCGAAGAGCCGTCGGCCATCGAGTCGCCGCGCCGCGGAGTCTTCCGATCGCCGCTCGAGTAGCGGCGAGGCCGCGCTTTCGAGTTGATCCGCGAGCGGCGTGCGACCCATTGTCTCCGCGAGTCTGGCGAGCCAGTTGGACATCAGGAGTTCACCCGCAACACCAGGTCTTCGAAGTGAGCGCGCACCTCTCCGCGGTAGCGCTGCCAGTCATCGAGCAAGCGGGTGCGCGCGACGTCGCCGGCCGGATCGGTGTACCGCATGCGTCGCGCCAGTCGTAGCTGGGCGGCGGGTTCGCGCGGGAATCTCTGCGTCTGCCTTTCGTCGGCCATCTGGAGTGCATGCTCGGCTCGACGCAACCACAAGTAGGCGTGCGAGAGCTGTGCTGCCGTGGCCTCGGGCAGCAGGCCTTGGCGGGTGAGTTCTGCCAGGCCGTCCAATGTGTTTCCCGTTCGCAGCGCCGCATTGCGAGCACCCCAGAACAGCTGAAACGATTGGACCAGGAATTCCACATCGCGGATCCCGCCCGGGCCTTCTTTGAGATCCGCTTCCAGGTCGCGTCCGGACTCGCGGCGTTCGGATTCGATCCGGTCCTTCATCTCGCGCACGGCTCCGATCGCAGACGGATCGATCGAGCGTCGATACACGAACGGGCGGATGCTCTCGTGAAATTCGGTGCCCAATGCCGGCGGCCCGCTCAATGTGCGCAACCGAATCAGCATCTGGCGCTCCCAGTCCGCACCCGAGACTTCGTAGTAGCTGAGCGCCGAGTCGATCGATTGCGCGAGTGCCCCAGCGGCGCCCTCCGGCCTCAGGCCGAGATCGACGCGATACAGGAACCCATCAGGACTGGGCTCTTCCAGGTGTTTCTTGAAGTGCCGAATGAAGGTTGAGGCGGCCTGGCCGCGAACCGGATCTCGGCCTCCACCCGGTGAGTCGTACAGGAACATCAGATCCACATCGGAAGAGAAATTCAGCTCTCGGCCCCCCAATTTGCCCAGCGCAAAGACGGTCGGTTCGTCGGATCCCGTTTCGCGGACCGTCAACGCCGCCGCGGCGGCCAGGCAACCATCGGCGAGGTCCGACAGCTCCGTCAGGCTCTCGACAAACGGCCGCCCGACGAGATCCCGCGCCGCGATGCGAAGCAATGCGCGGTACTTCTCCGCTCGAATCCCGCTCCAATCGGCTTGCTCCGAGATGGCTTCGGGTGCGCTCGGTGTGACGCCGCTCAAATCGTCGGACCACTCCAGATGGCGGAGCAGCAACCGACCGAGGAAATCGCTACTCCCCAACACGATCGGCAGCGCGGGGGTTTGGGTGATCTCGAGCGGGCGGCCCGCCTCTCGCCGGCTGCTAGCGAGGTCGGCGAGGCGATCTGCGGCCTGGTGCGGTCGAGCGGAAGTGAGCAGCACCGGGCACCAATCCGAGATGCACACGGCCAGGTCGGGGTCGCCCGCCGCCCGTCTGAACGCTGCGGCTGCAGAAATGGGGTCGGGTTCGCCCACCAGCGCCAAGGCATCGACGCTTGGATTGGCTCTTCGCACGCTGTCGGTGAATTCGCTCTCGAACGCTTCCACGCCGCTAGGGGTACCCCGAAATCGCGCGCCGCGCCCGCGCACGGATCTGGACCGGGTATTCGCTCCGAACTGGTTATCATCGCGGTCGGACATGGCGGTGCATGTCGAAGGAGAGGTATGGACAACATTTATGGACACTGAGGATGGCGGCGGTCGCAGCCTGACTTTCAAGATCCTGATGGGAATGGCTGCGGGGGTCGTGGCCGGGATGATCCTGAATGCCGTGGGTGTCGAGAGCGCTGTTCCGGACTTCCTCGTTGGCGGAGTCTTTCACGTCGGCGGATCGATCTTCCTGGCCAGCCTCAAATTGCTGGTCGTTCCGCTGGTGTTCGTTTCGCTGGTTCTGGGAACGGCCGCGCTCGACGACATCACGAAGCTCGGTCGCGTGGGCGGCAAGACACTCGCGCTGTACCTGACCACGACGGCAATCGCGATCTCGCTGGCGCTCCTGGCCGCAACGATCTTCGTCCCCGGCTCCGGCTTCGACCTCCAAACCGATGTGACCTTCACCGCGAAAGAGGCGCCGCCGCTGTCCCAGGTCTTCATCGATTTGTTTCCGTCGAATCCCGTGGCCGCAATGGCGAGCGGCAACATGCTGCAGATCATCGTATTCGCCGGGCTGTTCGGTCTGGCGATGACGTTGGCCGGCGAACCCGGCAAGCGGCTCATCAAGCTGTTCGAGGACCTCGACGCAGTCATCATGCGGTTGGTGATGGTGTTGATGAGCGCTGCGCCGTACGGTGTCTTCTGCCTGCTCGCCAAGGTCTTCGCAACGCAAGGCTTCGAGGCGGTGGCGCCGCTGATTCGGTACTTCGTGCTGGTACTCGCGGTGCTGTTTTTGCACGCGTTGATCACGTATCCAACCTTGCTGCGGTTGCTGTCGGGGCTGAACCCGATCCGGTTCCTGCAAAACATGCGCGATCCGATCCTGGTGGCATTCAGTACCGCCAGCAGCAACGCGACGCTGCCTGTCACGCTCGAGACCGCGGAACACAAACTCGGCGTAGACAACTCGATCGCTTCGTTCACGGTCCCGCTCGGGGCCACGATCAATATGGATGGAACGGCGATCATGCAGGGCGTTGCGACCGGGTTCATCGCGCAGGCCTACGGGATCGAACTCGGACCTACCGATTACCTGATGGTCGTCGTGACCGCGACGCTGGCATCGATCGGGACGGCCGGAGTACCGGGTGTCGGGCTGGTGATGCTCGCGATGGTGTTGCGCCAGGTGAACCTTCCCGTGGAGGGCATCGGGTTGATTCTGGGCGTCGACCGGCTGCTGGACATGGTCCGGACGGCTGTCAATGTGACCGGTGATGCGATGGTGACTTGTGTCGTCGCCAAGAGTGAAGGCCACTTCTCACGCGAGGTGTTCAATGGTGTCGCTGCAGACGACTGACACCCTTGGCGCGAGTGTGTGGCGCCTGGCGATGGAACCGAGTGTGGTCCGACGCTCGCTCGGATTCGCAGTCGGCGTCGGGAGCGTGCTGATCGCGATCAATCACGGCGATGCGATCTGGGCCGGCGAGGTCGGATCGAAGCGTTGGTTCCAGATCGGCTTGACGGCTTTGGTCCCGTATTGTGTTTCGACAGCATCCAGCGTAATGGCCGCGCGCCAGGCGCAGATCGGGACCGGGATCGCTGAGGAGGCGGATTGACATGGCGTACGAGATCGTTCGGTTCCCATTCGACGGCACGATCGACGCGGATGGCCACATCCTCGAACCCGCCTGGTTGTGGGAGGAATATCTCGAGAATCGCTACCTCGATCGCGCGATGCGGATCGGTGTGGATGAAAAGGGGCTCGAGTACCTGGAACTCGATGGCCGCCCCTCGGAGCGGACCGTCAAAGGCGTGCTCGGCCTGATGGGCGCGATGGGCGACCCGGATGCACGTCCCGGACCCGATCGCCGCTACATGACCTCCATGCCGTATGGCGCCGGCGATGCTGCGGAGCGCGTCGAACTGCTGGGCCGAGAGAACCTCGACAAGGCGGTGCTGTATCCGACGATCGGATTGCTGTGGGAATGCGAAGTCGACGACCCCGAACTGACGGTCGCCTACCAACGGGCCTACAACCGCTGGATCGCCGACTTCTGTCGCGACTCGGGCGGACGACTGGTACCGATCGCGCATTTGTCGTTGGCCGACCCCGCCGCCTCAGCAGCGGAACTCGAACGAGCCGTCGCTGACGGTTGCCGCGGCGGGTTCGTCGCACCCTTCACCCACAGTCGCAAGCCGCATGGACACCCCGACCACGATCCGTTGTACGCGAAGGCCAGCGAACTCGGCGTGCCGATCGGAATCCATCCGACCTACGAGCCGGGCTGGGCGGTCCCAGTGCGCTTTCACGGCATGGGTCGCGAACGCGAGTTCTTCTACAACGTGATGATCCGGCAGGGCGCGCAGCAGGCGTTCCTGTCTTTCTTCGCGATGGGAACACTGGATCGATTTCCCGAACTGCGGCTCGGTCTACTCGAAGTCGGTTGCGGTTGGGTGGGGTCGTTTCTCGATCGGATGGACGCGGTATTCGAAACGGTTTCAGGAAGCGGCGTGACGCTCCGCATGGCGCCCAGCGAGTACTTCAGGCGCCAGTGTTTCGTATCCGGAGATCCGGACGAGACGGCGGCCGCGCATGTCATCGATCACGTCGGTGCCGATCACTTCATGTGGGCGACCGACTACCCCCATCCCGACCACCCGGGCAGTTGGGCAAAGGCGCTCGAGCGTTTCGTCGAGCCGCTGTCGGATGCAACCCGTGCCAAGGTGCTCGGCACCAACGTGTCTCGAATCTACGGATTGGATCAGTCGGCCTAGTGTCGCGTTCCAGCAGTTCGTTGACATTCGGACGCCGCTTCGGGTCACTGACTGCGTTGCGAAACCTCGCCGTAGCGCTGCTAGGACTGCGGTTTCGCGCCTTGCCAGTGACCCGAATCGACGCCCTCGGTGTTCAACGAACTTCTGGAACACAACACTAGCGCCGCGAGGCAGAGTGCGATCTTGAACCTGTTGCGAAACCTGTGGGCCGGTGTCCGGTTGGCGTCGACCGGACGCGGGTCGGTGGTCGACTTCGTGTTTTCGGCCGATCAGGTCGTGTTGCTGGCGATCGCGACGACGCTGCTCGCGTTGGCCGGCAGTTACATCGGCACTGTTCCACCACGCGACTTCTATCTACCGGCGATCGAGAGTCTCGCGTTTCGGTTGATCCTGACACTCGCATTCGCGTATCTGGCCACACGTTTTTTTTCTCCACCGCAACGAGACGGTTCGCGCAGCGACATGACGCCGTTGGTCGTGGTGTTGTTCAGCCTTGCGGCCGTCGAACGCGTGCTGTTTTCGGTCCTCGATGTATGCGAGATCCATCTGCCGATCCTGACCGAGGACCCGTACGCGACTGCGATCGGGGTCGGGGTGTGGGGCTGGCTGTTCTGGGTCACGTTCAGGGCTGTTCGACTGACGAGTTGGCTGCCTGCGGGTCGAATCGCGTTGATCGTCTGGGTCTACCTGGCGGGGTTGTGGAGCGTTCTTTCCGCGGTGCCGTTGGAACCGTTTTTCATGACGGATACCTGGAGCCAGTCGGTCATCGGCGCAGATAGCATCGACGCGGAGCGCGTGCTGTACGACCAGCGCGAACGAGTCGAGCGCGCGCTGGGTGCGCTCGAGCCGCAGCGCCCCGATGTCGCGGACTTGTATTTCGTCGCATTCGCAGGCGACGCGTCGCAGGCGGTTTTCCGGCGAGAGGTGGTTTCCGTTCGGAAGTTGTTCGAGCAGAGTTTCGATGCGGGCGGCCGCTCGATTTCCCTGATCAACAGTCACCAGACGATCGATCACGACCCGCTGGCCTCGTCGACGAACCTGGCTGCGGTTCTCGCAGGCATCGGCGACCGGATGGATCGAGAGCGGGATGTGTTGTTCCTGTTCCTGACGTCACACGGTTCACAGGTGCCGGAATTGGCCGTCGAGTTCCCACCGATGCCGCTGCGGCAGATCTCGCCGGCAGATCTGCGGGCAATGCTCGACGAGGCGGAAATCCGATGGCGAGTGATCGTGATTTCTTCTTGTTTTTCAGGAGGTTTTATCGAAAACCTCGAAAGCGAAGAAACTCTCGTGATGACCGCGTCCGCAGCAGACCGAGAGTCGTTTGGATGCAGCCACGAGGCCGATTTCACCTACTTCGGGCGCGCCTATTTCGAGCAGCAACTCTCGCAGACGCGTTCGTTCGACGAAGCCTTCGAAGGCGCGAAAACGGCGATCGTCGATTGGGAGGTCAGCGAGGGGAAGGAGCCATCGCTACCGCAGATGGCGATGGGTGAGAAGATCCGCCCGCGGCTTTCGGAAATGGCACGGAGACTCGAGACGATTCGGGCGCCGTGATGTTCGGGCCGTGCAGGAGTCCTGCAAGCCGGTCCGGGTCGAGAAGGTCTTGCTCGAGTTACCGAATCACGCGGTAGAATCGCCGCGGGTGTCCTCCTCCGGCGCCGCCTTCCACGAAGGAGCACGACGATGCAACGCGGAACGCGATTGGGGCCCGTCGCACTGGCGAGCCTGCTGCTGGGTTGGGTCATGGGGTGCGCCGGGGTTCCCGGCACGCATCCCAGCTATCGGGTCGTGTCGACCCAACCGATCGGACCGCTGCTCGACGTGCGGGTCGAGTGGACGTCGCGCGCTTCGGTCGTGTCGTCCGATGCGAAGTTCAGCCTGTTGTTTCGCTCCGCAGACACCTGCACCGAGATACTCACTCCGGGAGCCGAACTCGAATACGGTTCGGGCGGCCTGACCGGAGGGCTGCGACTGGGCGAGCAGACTTGCGATGCAATCGGGATCAGCGACTTGCGCCAGTGGCGCGACCGAAGACCTCGCCGGCGGCTGACGCGTCCCGGTGACGATCGCGCGCAGGCCACGTATCGCGTGGAGTCCGAGCACGATGGATTCGTCATCGTTCGGGGCCGCTTCCCGCTTGCGGGAATGATCGGCTGGTTGGGCGGCGAGGACACGCTGGCGTTGATCCCACGGCAACCCGAGTGTGCTGACGTGTTGCAACGAGAGGTCGCAACGATGGAATTCCGCGATGCCGGCCCGATCGCGCTGTTGTTGGTCGGCGAGAGTCGCTGCCCGATTGCCGGTTTCGCCAGAGTCGAGTCAATACTGGGAGCCCCCCGTTGATGCCGTTCGATCGCCAGTTCATCGCTCTCGACTCTCCGACCTCTCGACAGAACCCGGTCGGCTATCACCCGTGCCAGGGCGGCTACTTCACGCCGACCGGCAAGCGGCCGAAGACCGCACTGATCGCGACGCACTACAACGTCGACTTCAGCGAGCACTACCTCGGCTCGTACATGGCCGAACGCGGCTACGGATTCCTCGGCTGGAACACACGCTTTCGAGGCAACGAGCCATACTTCCTGCTCGAGCATGCGCTGATCGATATCGGTGCCGGAGTCCGTTGGCTGCGCGAGGAAGCCGGGGTCGAGCGCGTCGTACTACTCGGCAACTCGGGCGGGGGCTCGCTGATGGGCGCCTATCAATCGCAGGCCACCCGAGCTTCGATCAAGCCCGCCGTCGGGCTCCCGCTTCCCGACGCCGTGCTGGATCTACCGGCCGCGGACCTGTACATCTCGCTGTGTGCCCATCTGGGCCGTCCGGAGATCCTGACGGCGTGGCTCGACCCCTCGATGACCGATGAGAACGACCCGACTTCGGTCGACCCGGCGCTCGACATGTATGACGCGGTCCATGGGCCGCCCTATTCCGAAGAGTTCATCCTGGGCTATCGCGAAGCACAGCGCGCGCGGAACCACCGGATCACCGATTGGGCCCGCGCCGAAATCGACCGGCTCGCCAGGCACCAGATCTTCGACCGGCTGTTCACGCTGCAACGCACCTGGGCGGACCTGCGCTTCATGGACGGCGCGATCGATCCCTCGGATCGCCCGATCGGCGTCTGTCTGGCCGGCCCGGCCCGCAACGCGAACTATGGAGCGCTCGGCATCGGCGCCTGCAATACGCTGCGGACCTGGTTGTCGATGTGGAGCCTGCGCGATTCGCAGTGCAACGGAGTGCCCCATCTGCAGAACATCGAGGTGCCGGCACTGGTGATCCAGAGCCGCGGAGATGTCGGGTGTTTCCTGAGCGATGCGCGAACGATCCACGAAAGTCTCGCATCGGCCGACAAACAACTCGATCTGATCGCCGGCGACCACTACCTGGTGACCCCGGCGAACATTCGGGCGGACGTCGCTGATCGGATCGCCGGCTGGTTGGAAGAGCGTCGGTAGCATCGGCTCGGCTTCAACTAGGAGCCTGACCCAAGACTGTCGCGTCGGCCGAACGCCGCTGCATCACTGCTGTCCGCGTTGCTCTCAATCGCCCTAGCGCTGCTAGGGCTCAATCGAGCGCCTTGCCAGCAGCGCGCATCGACGCCCGGACCTTCCCGCGACAGTCTTGGGTCAGGCTCCTAGCCTTCTCGCGCTGGGAGCGAACCGTTTGGGCAGTCACGCTGGCTCCAAAGCCGTATCATGCCGCGGAGCGCGAAACGAAACCGAGGTGGGCAGTGGCCCCGTTCCATAGTTGTTTCAATAGCCAGATCGATCCCCGATCCGAGCTCTTTGCGGGAAATCGCAGCGCGTACCACGCGCAGCTCGGCGAGCTGCGCGAGCGCATGCAGTGGTCGATAGGCGGGGGAGACGGTCGGGAAGAATCGATCACTCGTCATCTCGCGCGCGGCAAGATCATGGTGCGCGACCGAATCGACCACGTGATCGACGAGGGCACCGCATTCCTCGAGCTATCGACGCTGGCCGCTTTTGGGCAATATGACGACGCTTATCCGGGTGCGGGAATCGTCACCGGCATTGGCATCGTGCATGGGATTCCGTGCATGTTCATCGCCAACGATGCGACCGTGAAAGGGGGCAGCCTCGCGCCCACTTCGATCAAGAAGCACATCCGTGCGCAGGAGATCGCCGAGGAGAACGGTCTGCCGACGCTGTACCTGGTCGACTCGGGCGGAGCCTTCCTACCGCTGCAAGACGAGGTCTTCCCCGACAAGGACCACTTCGGCGGCACGTTCTACCGCCAGGCTCGGATGTCCGCGATGGGGCTGCCGCAGATCTCGGTCGTGCTGGGCGGCTGCACGGCGGGGGGTGCTTATGTGCCGGCGCTTTCCGATGAGGTCGTGATCGTGAAGGGGATCGGCCGAATCTTCCTGGGCGGGCCACCGATCGTGAAGGCCGCACTCGGCGAGATCGTCGATGCGGAGACACTGGGCGGGGCCGACGTACACACGCGCGAATCCGGCGTGGCTGATTACATCGCGTACGACGAGCCGGAGGCCTACGCGCGGGTTCGCGAAATCGTCGCGACACTGAACCAGAAGACGGTCCCGGCTCTCGATTCGGGTCCCTTTTCGGCCCGCGATTGCGCGGTGGAAACACGCGGCGAGTCGTGGATGGATCGCATCGAGCCGAAGCCGCCGGCCTACGACCCGAATGAGTTGTACGGGATCGTCAATGCTGACACGCGGATTCCGTTCGACGTGCGAGAGATCGCCGCTCGGGTCGTCGACGTGTCGGAGCTGTCGGAATTCAAACCCCGCTACGGCGAATCGATCGTTTGCGGCTTCGCACGCATCTGGGGATACCGGGTCGGCATCATCGGAAACAACGGAATCATCTTTTCCGAATCCGCGCTCAAAGCCGCGCACTTCATCGAGATGTGCAACCAGCGCCGCATTCCGCTCGTGTTCCTGCAGAACACGACGGGCTACATGGTGGGCAAGGACGCCGAGGTGGGCGGGATCGCGAAACACGGTGCGAAGATGGTCAACGCGGTTGCGAACAGCACCGTCCCGAAATACACGGTTCTTGTGGGAGGCTCCTACGGCGCGGGCAACTACGGAATGTGCGGTCGAGGTTTCAATCCGCGTTTTCTGTTCGCATGGCCGAACAGCCGAATCGCCACGATGTCCGCCGAAACCGCGCAAACCGTGTTGGTGGACATCCGGCTCGGTGGCATGAAAGCCGGCGACACGACGGAAGCCGATGTCGAGCGCTTGCGCGCCGAAGTGCGCGATCAGTACGAACGCCAATCCAATCCCTACTACGCGACATCTCGCTTGTGGGACGACGGATTGATC
>JAJDAM010000770.1 GCA_029261905.1 Deltaproteobacteria bacterium | reverse complement strand
CCGGAAGCGATCGATTCGTCGAGCGCGTGTGTCAGCCCGGCGCGGATGCTCGCAGTGTCGACCCCAGCGCTTTCACCCGGGTCCCATTCGACGACCAACTTCCTAGCAGCCGTTCGTGCCGGCCAGTACCCGCTTGCGACGATCGCGATCCCACTCGGGATCTCGATCACACGGGCGACGCCTGGCTGGGCGCTGGCCGCGGATGCATCGAATGACCGGAGTGTTCCCAGTGCATGGGGGCAGTGCACCACGACGGCTGTGAGCAGGCCGGGCGCGGTTACGTCCATGCCGTAGCGCGCCGTGCCGGTCGATTTCGCCAGTGCGTCGACGCGCGGAAACGATTTGCCGATGGTTCGGAAGCGATCGGGAGGTGTGAGTTCCGGCGAGCGTGGCGCACGCTGACGCGCGGCCTCTGCTGCAAGCGCTCCGTAGGAAAGGGTCTGGCCGCTGGCCGGGTCTCGGACCACCCCATCGGCCACCTCGATCCCATCGGGAGCGACACTGAAGCGCTCGGCCCCCGCGCTGCGGAGCATTTCGCGCGCCCTGGCGCCGGTCAGCCGAAGCGGCTCCCAGCTGCCTCGCATGCTGTCGCTACCGCCCGTCATCTGCATCGGGTTTGCGAACGCATCGTCGACCACTGCGCTGCGGATCTCGATCTGGTGAGGGTCGACGCGGAGTTCTTCGGCGATCAGGGTTGCGTAGGCGGTGTGGGTTCCCTGTCCCATCTCGACTTTGTCGACCTGGAGCAGGATCCGACCGTCGCTGGTGATGGCGAGCCATGCGTCGAACACGGCGGTGTCCGAGGTCGACCAACTTCCCGACGAATGGCATCCCAGGACCAGTGCTCCGGCGCCCAGACCACTGGTTTTCAGGAATGCGCGCCGAGTGAGGCCATTCATTCCGAAACCTCACCGGCAGTGTCTTGCTTGCTCAACTCTGCAGCGCGGCGAATGGCGCGCTTGATTCTCACGTAGGTGCCGCAGCGGCAAATATTCGTCATCGCGCGTTCGACGTCAGCGTCGCTCGGATCGGGTGTTGTCTCGAGTAGCGCCGCTGCGGCCATGACCTGTCCCGATTGGCAGTAACCACATTGCGGGACGCTGTTTTCGACCCAGGCCTGCTGGACGGGATGAGTCCCATCGGGCGAAAGGCCTTCGATCGTCGTGATCTTTGCACCGGCCACTGCGGAGACGGCCAATACGCAGGTACGCACCGCCCGTCCGTCGAGGTGAACCGTGCAGGCGCCGCACTGGCCGATTCCACAACCGAACTTCGTTCCGGTGAGCCCGAGTTCGTCGCGCAGGACCCAGAGTAAAGGGGTCGAAGGGTCGACATCGACGCGTTGCGGTCGACCGTTCAATACGAACTCGATCATGCGGGGCTCCAATTCGGGTCAACTCGGCTCAACTCGGGTCAACTTCGTTCTGTTTGTCGCCAGGAGGCAGGGTGCGGGCTTCCGTTCGAGGCGCTGCCTATCGGTGAGGTCGCGGTCGTCGGATGCCTGGGGCTGGGATGGCAGGCGTCGATTTGCGATCGTGTCTCGGCTCTGCGCCGAGCCGCGAGCGCTGCGGGCTATAGAATAGCGGGCAATCGAATGCGCGCGCGAGGCGTCGTCAACGAGGGGAGATCTGTTCGATGAACCGGCTCGACCCAGGGGAGCGCTCGGTGAGGCTTGGCGAATGGAAGGGCGAATGGACAGCCGAATGGCCGGGCGAATGGAAGGACGAATGGAAGGACGAATGGATCGGGCGAACCGTCCGGGCGGTCGCATGACGAAGTCCACTCCGATGACACGCGCTCCGGCTCCCGATCTCGGTACCGATTTGATTCCGAAGCAGCGCTACACATCCAAAACGTTCGCACGGCTCGAGCGCGAACGGTTGTGGAATCGAACCTGGCTCCTGGCGGGATTCGAGCGTGACATCCCAGCAGCGGGTGACTACCTGACCTTCGAGATCGGCATCGAGTCGATCCTGGTGGTCCGCCAGCGCTCCGGAGAGATCGCCGCTCACTACAACGTGTGTATGCACCGGGGAAACCGCTTGCGCGATCCGGGCATCGGACGTGCGGAGTCGTTCACGTGCCTCTTCCATGGCTGGCGATACGGAATCGACGGCAGGCTCGAGCAGGCGCACGACGCAGAGAGCTTCTCGCAGGGCTGCCCGAACGATCGACTCGATCTGCGTCCGGTGCACTGCGAAAGCTGGGGCGGTTTCGTATGGGTGAACCTGAACCCCGACGCAGAGCCACTACTCGATTACCTCGGTGTCATCCCGGAACACCTCGACCCGTATCACTTCGATGAGATGTCGATCCTCAACGACTACACGATCGAGATGAACTGTAACTGGAAGACATCGCTCGACGCATTCAACGAGGCCTATCACATCGCCGGTACGCACCCCGATACGCTACCGGTCAACGACGACGTCAACGTCCCGATCGATTGCTATGACCGTCATACCCGAATGATTCTGAAGCTCGCCGTCGCGAGTCCGCGCCTGGCAGGACACGGCCACGTCAACGACATGATCCGACAGGGTTTTCTCGCCACGGCCGGGATCGATCCGGACGCGTTCGATGGTGGTCCAGACGATGTCAGGCCGGCGATCGCGAGAGCGGTTCGGGAAGTCCAGGGGCCGGCGTTGGGCGCTGATTTCTCGGATCTGAACGACGCGCAGCTGACGGATGATTTTCACTACACCATCTTCCCGAACGTCACGCTCAACATCTTCGGTCGCAGTGCGTGGCTCTTTCGCCACCGCCCGCACCCGACGGATCCCAATCGGATGTTCTTCGATTTCTACAACTTGTTGCGCGCGCCCAGTGCAGGTATCCCGCGAGCACTTCACAGCGATCACGTGGGATCGGATGATCTGTTGCTCGATCCTGTCGGCGGTGGCGGTGAGCTGATGGCTCAGGACATCTATAACCTGCCCCGCATTCAGGCAGGCATGAATTCGGCGGCATTCGAGGGGCTGCACCTGTCGGACCAGGAAATTCGGATTCGCCATTTCCATCGGACGCTCGAACAATACGTCGAGCGCGACGACTCCGACGCGGATGCCGCCGGTGGTTGAGCCGCGGCAGTTCGAAGTCGATGTTTCCGATCTGGTGAACGGGCAGACGCGATCGATCGAGGTCGCGGGGCGAAAAATTCTTCTGTGCAACGTGGCGGGCGAGTTCTTCGCGATTCAGCAGCGCTGCAGTCACGCCGCCTACTCGCTCGCCGACGGCAGGCTCGCCGGATTCGAAATCGAATGTCCATTGCACGGCGCCCGCTTCGATGTGCGGGATGGATCCGTGAAGCGACGCCCCGCGCGGACCGCCCTCGAAACCTATTCGCTTGCGCCCGGCGACACGGGCGCAACC
This sequence comes from Deltaproteobacteria bacterium, assembly GCA_029261905.1. GTDB lineage: Bacteria > Myxococcota_A > UBA9160 > UBA9160 > SMWR01 > JAJDAM01. The sequence goes on along the minus strand of JAJDAM010000770.1, from coordinate 320 downwards.
GTTCTGCTGCAGATCGAATAGCGCGACCGCCGCGGTGCGATCGGGTTCGCCCGCATCCCTGCGATTATGCGATGCTCGAGCGGACCAACGACAAAGGAATCGACCATGGAGCGCGCACTGTCACACGCGAAATCCCGCCCTCGGATCGTCCGGCTGCTGTCGATCTCGATTCCGTGTTTGATGCTCTCGTGGCTGTCATTGTCGTGCGGCTCAGGACCCGCAGGCGAGATGTTTCCGCCGCCGACCGTCGATGATCTCGGGTTGAGCGACGAGGAGCGCTCGGCGTATTCGCCGGTCGGCTTCGACAAGTTTTTCGAAGC
>JAJDAM010000769.1 GCA_029261905.1 Deltaproteobacteria bacterium | reverse complement strand
GAAGCGCTGCCACCCCGCATTGACGGTCGGCGACACCCAGGTTCCGGCACGCCGCATCTCCGCCGGTAGGCTCGCATCGAAATCCGCACCGAAACCCTTCTTGCCCGCAAACGAGCAGTGCTCGATGCTGGCGACTCGCGCCGCGACCGCATTGCGAATGCCCGCAGTTCCGTGGCAGTGGGCGGCCACTGGCAGGCCGGCCGCCTGGGCGAGCTCGCGAATCGCGGAAAGTTCTCCGACGTCGAACTGTGCCTCGCGAATCGAATAGCCCTTCGTGTTTACACCGCCGGTCGCCATGACCTTGATCCAATCGACCCGGTGATCGGCCTGACGACGGATTGCGGAGCGAACCGCGTCGGCGCCATCGACTTCACCACCCCAGAAATGGCAGTGGCCACCGGGAGGTGTCAGGGGTTGGCCGGCGCATAACAGGCGAGGCCCGGCGAGTTCCCCGGCATCGATGCGATCTCGCAGCGCCACCTCGAGCCAGGCGCCCCCTCCGAGATCTCTCGCGGTGGTGATGCCGGCGCGAACCATCTGCTCGGCTCGCTCGGTAGCGCCGGCGAGCACCTTCGGCTCGGGAATCGAAAGCTGTTCGGGCAACGACGAGATCTTCGGGTCGAGAGTCAGATGCACGTGTGCATCGATCAGACCGGGGAGAACCGTCGATCCGACTGGCGCGGTCCAGACTTCGGGTTTGTCGCTCGATCCGACATTCGATTCGGGATTCGAGGACCCGCCCAACGCGCCGTTTTCGCGAATCGCGACGATCCGGCCGCGACGGATCTCGATGTCCTGCGGATGCGGGTCGACCCGGTCCGAAACTCCATCCCAAACGCGCGCTCCACGGATCACGAAGCTTCGGCTCGAAGTGTCCGATGTGTTGGCGTGGGTCATCGTACCTTTCGCAGGGATGCAGGGTGCGAGCGTGCGTTCGCCGATGTTCGTGCATGCGCTAGAGATGTGCCATCGAGGCCGCCACGTCGCCATGGCAAGTACAGTGGCAAGTGCCGCGGCAAGTGCCGTAGCGCCCAGCGACGCGTACACTCCACGACCATGACGAGCCAAACAGCCGCTCCCTGTGGAAGCTGGCGCTCACCGATCACCGCAGAGCTCATCACCTCGAGCGCGATCGGCCTGAGCAGCTTGCGTGTCGCCGGCGAAAACCTGTACTGGCTCGAGGCGCGCCCGAGCGAAGCCGGCCGGGTCGTTTTGGTTTGCAGGAAACCTTCGGGCGAAATTCGCGACATCACGCCAGCACCTTTCAACGTTCGAAGTCGTGTTCACGAATACGGCGGGGGCGCCTATCAGGTCGATGCATCCGGTCTGGTATTCGTCGACTTTGCCGACCAGCGCGTGTATCGCGCCGAACATGGAGACGCAGCCGAGCCGATCACGCCAGAGCAACCCCTTCGGTTCGCAGACTTCGCATTCGATCGCCCGCGCAAACGGCTGTATGCGGTGAGGGAAGACCATCGCCCGCAAGCAGAACCCGAGAACACGATTGTCTCGATCCCGCTCGATGCCGACACCCCCCATGAAGGGGTCGTGGTTGCGCGGGGCGCTGACTTCTACGCGTACCCGCGTCTTTCTCCCGACGGCCTTCAGCTCACGTGGATCTGCTGGCACCACCCGAACATGCCGTGGGACGCAACCGAATTGTGGATTGCCAACGTTTCCGGTGACAGCGTGTCGGAAGCCAGACGAATTGCCGGAGGCCCCGAAGAATCGATTGGCGAACCGCAGTGGTCCTCGGACGGCGACCTGATGTACCTGTCCGATCGGAGCGGTTTTACGAACCTGTACCGCTGGGATGGCGAGCGACACCACGCCGAGTCGCACATGGACAACGACTTCGGGGGACCTCTTTGGTCATTGGGCGCCCAGAGCTACGCGCAACTGCGCGATGGGCGCTGGCTGTGCAGCTTCGTCGAAGCGGGCAAGCACCGCATGGGAGTGTTCAGTGCGGATGAGCCGACCCTCGTCGAAACGGAACTGAGTTGGCTGGGCGGCCTCCTCCCACTGGCCGGTGCCGACGGCCGAGCAGACTCCCTCGCGGTGCTCGGCGCCGGGCCGCGGCACGGGCCGCGCGTGTTGTTGATGGATCTCGCTGGAGGTTGCGTCGAGACGCTGCGCGAGGCGATGTCGAATCCGATCGACCCCGGCTCCATCTCGGTCGCGGAGTCGATCGAGTTTCCGACCGAGGGAAATCGGAGCGCGCACGCATTTTTCTACCCGCCGCTGAACCGCGATTTCCGAGTGCCCGAAGGGGAGCTGCCGCCGGTATTGGTGTTGAGTCACGGAGGGCCGACCGGAGCGACCAGCAGTGCGATGTCGCTTGCGGTTCAGTTCTGGACCAGCCGGGGCTTCGGCGTCGTAGACGTCAACTATGGCGGCAGCACCGGATACGGAAGGGAGTACCGCAGCCGACTGAAAGGCAGCTGGGGTCTGGTCGATGTGGCGGATTCGGTGAACGCCGTGCAGGCCCTCGCCGCGAGTGGGCGAATCGATCCCCAGCGGGCCTGTATCCGTGGCGGCAGCGCGGGTGGCTACACGACTCTCGCTGCGCTGACATTCCGCGACGTATTCAAAGCAGGGGCCAGCCACTACGGGATCGGGGACCTGGCCGCGCTCGCGCGCGACACCCACAAATTCGAAAGTCGCTATCTCGATGGCTTGATCGGGCCCTGGCCCGAAGCGAGCGACATCTACGCAGAACGCTCGCCGATCCACCACACCGATCAATTGGCCAGCCCGGTCATCTTCTTCCAGGGCAGCGAAGACAAGGTGGTCCCTCCGAACCAGGCCGAAGCCATGGTGGAGGCCTTGAAGCGCAAGGGCCTGCCCGTCGGATATGTGTTGTTCGAGGGCGAAGGCCACGGCTTTCGCCGCGCCGAGAACATCAAACGGGCGCTCGAATCCGAGCTGTATTTTTACGGAAAAGTGCTGGGATTCGAACCGGCCGACGAGATCGAACCCGTGGAGATCCATGGGCTCGCATCGGATTGACTGAACGGCGGCCGTGACTCGATTGTCGCCAGGGGATACTCTACCGCCCCATTCATCGGCTCTTTTTCGAAGATCTCGCGAATAACGAGAGCCAACGAGAGCCAAGGAGCCGTCACGCGTGGCAGAAAGTACGCTCAACAGGATTCGCGGCCAGAGGATCGAGAAGCTCGAGCGACTTCGCGCACTCGGCATCGAGCCGTATCCCTCGCGTTCGAGTCGCAGCCACGTATGTGGTGAGATCGAAGCGGCATTCGATGACCTCGAAGGCAAACGGGTCACGATCAATGGCCGTCTCATGTTCATGCGGCGCCAGGGCGCGTTGACGTTCTCACAGATTCAAGACGAGTCGGGCCGGATCCAGGCGGCGCTCCAGCGCGATGCGATGCCGGAGCAGGCGCAGGACGGGTGTCTCGG
>JAJDAM010000768.1 GCA_029261905.1 Deltaproteobacteria bacterium | reverse complement strand
CCGGCCACACCCGCTCTTTCAGTCGTCCGACGATCAGCACCGTGCCCTGATACACCCCCCACAACACGAAATTCCAGGCAGCACCGTGCCAGAGGCCTCCGAGTACCATGGTCAGCATCAGGTTTCGGTAGGTGCGGCCATCGCCGGCCCGACTTCCACCCAGAGAAATATAGAGGTAGTCGCGTAGCCACGTGGAGAGACTGATGTGCCATCGCTGCCAGAACTCTCTCGCAGAACGGGAGAAGTAGGGCCGATCGAAGTTCAGCATCAGCTCGATCCCGAGCAGCTTCGAGGTCCCGCGCGCGATGTCGGAGTACGCCGAAAAATCGCAGTAGATCTGGATCGCGAACAGCACCGATCCCGCTACGACTTCCATCCAGCTGGCGGTTCCAGTCCCGCTGAAGATCTGATCGACGGTACCCGCCACGCCGTCGGCGATCGCCACCTTCTTGAACAGGCCGAACAAGATCAGGTACGCGCCGCGCCAGAGCTGCTCTCGTGTCGGGTGTCGTGGTTGGGCGATTGCCGGCAGCAGGTGAGTCGCGCGCTCGATCGGCCCGGCGACGAGTTGAGGAAAGAAACTCACGAACAGCGCCAGATCCAGAAACCGGTGAGTCGGTTCCAGATTGCGACGGTAGATGTCGATCGTGTAGCTCATCGTCTGGAACGTGTAGAACGAGATCCCCACCGGAAGCACGATGTTCAGGTGGCGTACCTCGCCCTCCAACCCGATTGCCGCGAGCGCTTCCAATGCGCTGTCGACGAAAAAATTGAAGTATTTGAAAAAACCGAGGATCGCGAGGTTCCCGATCACACTCAGCGACACGAACACACGTCGGCGCCGTTGTTCGGGCATGCGTCCCACCAGCGGAACGACTGTGTTTGCCGCGGCGACTGCGGCGAGCGTTGCCGCGAACACCTGCCAACCAAAGCTCGATCGGAATGCTTCGGCGAGACTCGCGGCGTCCCACTGGATCGTCACGAACACGAGCGAGCTGCCGATCGTCCAAAGCGATGCGACAGCCCGTTCGCGAACGCTCATCCGACCGTTCTGAATCAGAAGGCCACACGCGTAGTCGAGCCCGGTGGAGACCGCAATCAGGAACAGGAACCGAACGTCCCACCAGCCGTAGAAGAAGTAGCTGGCCAACAGCAGCATGAGGTTCTGGGCACGATGGTCGAGCCTGCGATACAGCAGGAAGACCACGGGTAGAAAGACCAGATACTCGATGGAGTTGAAGAGCATTGAATGACGCGAAACTCAATCTTGAGTGGGCGATCTGGACCGGGCGGGAGGTTCCCAGAAGATCGGCATGCTAGCCCGCATTATTCATGAAACCCGCTTTTGGGACATTCCGATCTGGATTCACACGCGTGGTTCGGCTGCACGTCGATTCGATCTCAGCGGTTGACAGCGTGCCGGGTGGTCTCCACGATTGCCGGCGCGGTCGAGCGCGCGCGCCGAAATGACGAGAAGCCAATCTCCAGCATCGGTCGACAATCGGTCAACAATCGGTCAACAACAGAGCGCGAATTCAAACGACCGAATCGCGCCGGTTCGAGGAGATTCCAGATGCGTATCGCCCTGATCGGCTGTGGTTACGTCGCCGACTTCTATGCGGCGACGCTGCCCAACCACCCGCAGCTCGAGTTGGCGGGTGTGGCCGACCGGGATGCCCAGCGGTTGTCACAATTCGCCGCCCACTACGACACCCGATCCTACGGATCGAACGAAGAACTCTTGACGGATTCGTCTATCGATCTGGTCGTCAACCTGACGAACCCCGAAAGCCATTTCGAGATCTCTCGCGCCTGTCTCGAAGCCGGCAAGCACGTCTACTCCGAGAAGCCGCTTGCAATGAAGTTGGAACAAGCACGCGAGCTCACAGAGCTCGCGAAGAGCCGCCGTCTGGGGCTTTCCTCCGCACCCTGCAATGTTCTCGGCGAAGCGGCGCAAACCGCATGGAAGGCGATTCGGGGCCAGGACCTCGGGGAGATCTACCTCGCCTACGCAGAAATGGATGATGGTTTGATCCACCGCACGAATTTTCGCGAGTGGAAGAGCGAGAGCGGAGCACCCTGGCCGTATCGAGACGAGTTCGAAGTGGGCTGCACGCTGGAACATGCGGGCTACTACCTGTGCTGGTTGGTCGCGTTCTTCGGGCCAGCGCGAAATGTCACCGCGTTCTCCGCGCAGATCGTCGGCGACAAGCACATCGACCCGCCGCTCGAAGTCGCGGCTCCGGATTTTTCGGTCGCCTGCATCGAGTTCGAATCGGGCATCGTTGCACGGCTGACTTGCAGCATCGCGGCACCTCCCGATCGCTCCCTTCGAATCATCGGCGAACAAGGGGTCCTGATCGTGAAGGATTGCTGGGACTATGGGTCTCCCGTACTGCTGCGAAAACGGACACCGTTCGCGATCCGTCTCGAAAAGAGCAGGGTGGGTTCGCGATTCATTTCGTTGTTGAACCGACGGCTTCCGCTCACGCGCAAGCCCAGTTTTCAGTTTCGCAGCGCCGGCGCAACGGCGATGGATTTCTGTGCCGGCATTGCGGAATTGGCGGATTCGATCACCGAGGACCGACGGTGCCGTTTGTCCGCCGATTTTTCGCTCCACATCAACGAACTGACGCTCGCGATTCAGAACCCGGAGCAGATGGGAACACCGTATCGGATGACGTCATCGCTCGACCCGGTCGCGCCGATGCCCTGGGCGGCCGACTCTTGATCGGTGATCGGTGATCGGTAATCGGTGATCGGTGTCTTGCGGAGGGGTCTTCCGGCTCAGCGAAGATGTTTGCGTGTGATTTCGTGCATCCGCAGCGTGACACGGGTGTGAAGCGCGTCGAGTCCGAGTTTTCTGAACACGAACTCTGCCGAGAACAGCGGGAACCCAAAGCGGCCGATGCGAAAGCGCACTCGCGCGATACGGTCTTGTGTTCGCAGGCGGCGCTCCAATGCCGGCGAAACATCGACGACCGGAGCACCGCTCGGTGCGTAGCCACACTCGCCGAGCAAGTCGCCGACGCGCTGCTCGATCAGACCGAGTTCCCGCTCTGAAAGCTCCTCCTTCCAGCGATCGACGAGTGCGGGATCCGGTGTGGAGTAGGTGGAAGTGGATGGGTAGTCGAGCATCCCCGGGTCGTAGCCGACGCCCAGAAAGCGACAAACCTCTTCCAGTTGCGCGACGGGGTCGCGCACCAGCGATTCGTACTGCAGTTCCATCCAGTCGTCGTCGGCCAGGCGGCCACGAAAGCTCGCCCATGTAGTCTGGGCGGCGAGCCAGCGCTCCACGCCACACCAGACATTGCCCGCCCATCCCATGGCGATCGTCGACTTCGCGACGTCGCGCGGGTCGCGCAGCAGAAAGATGTAACGCGCATCGGGCCACAGGTAGATCAGGCGGTCGAAGTTCGTGTGAACGGTCGCTCCAACCATTCTCTTCTGGTCGCGCGCGCGCTTCTGCTCGAGGAAGGAACGAACGAGGTCCCGATACCCGAGCGCGTCGTCGGTGTGAAAACCGGAGTCCAGAAAGATCCGGTCGGTCTTCAGCCAATCGCGATAGGTACCCACATCCGG
>JAJDAM010000767.1 GCA_029261905.1 Deltaproteobacteria bacterium | reverse complement strand
CGTCGTGACGGGTCTGGGTGTCCCCCTGACGGAGCACCGAAACGGCATCATGTTCGGCCACGAAGGCAAAGGAATCGTCGCCGACCCCGACCCCCGACTCCGCGTCGAGACCGAAGACGGGCAGTCCGAGCGGATCGAGCGATTGGCAAACGCATTGCACGAAGCGAATCCCGATGTCCTGCTGGCCATCGGGCCGCTGACGAACCTCGGCGCACTGGTTCGAGCCGGAGCCCCCCTGCCCCCACTCGCCATCATGGGCGGCAAGATCGAAGACGTGATGCTGCCGGGCATGACCCCCCACATCTCCGAATGGAACTGGTTCTGCGACCCGGTCGCGGTGCAGCAGGTGCTAGCGGCCGAGCATCGTGAGCTGCCGCGCGTCGTTCCCGCAGAGATCACGTTCCGGACTCGACTCGACGATGGCGACGTCGCGCAACTGGCACAGGGTGACGCTCTGGCTCGCAGCCTCGCGACCCTCAGCGAACACTGGCTCGAGGCGCAGAAGACGTTGCTCGGTTCCAAACGTCCGATCGTCGCACTCCACGATCCGCTCACAGCTGCGATCCTCGTCGAGTCGAGCCTGTGCGACTTCGAACAGCGCTGCATCCGTGTCGACGACGCCGGCGCGGTGAATCGATCCGACGGAACAGCGAACGTCGACGCGGCCGTCGGGGTCGACCCTCGCGCGGTCCGGGACCACCTGATGGAGACCTGGCTCCGTTCTCCCTGAATCTGCGATTCGCACCTCCTTCATTGACATGAATTCCCGTGCTGCGAGCATTCAGCGAATTGCGATTCGGCGGGAGGTGCGATGCGCGTAATCATCCGAAACGGTCAGGTCTTCGACACGGCGTCGTTGGATTTCACCGGCGAACGAACCCTCTCGATCGAGGACGGCCGCTTCTCCGCAGACGAAGATTCGCCCGTATCCGACGGCGACCGTGAAATCGATGCGCGTGGCGCCTATGTGCTGCCAGGCTTCATCGACGCCCACGTACATTTTCGACTCGCGACGCTCGACTTCCGCAAGCTGGCCAGCTGGACCGAGGTCCAGTTCGGCATCGCGATGGCGCGCCTTGCGAAGCAGACGCTCGAGCGAGGCTTCACCTCGGTACGCGATACGGGCGGCGACCTCACGGGTCTGATCCGAGCGATCACGGCCGGGGAAACGAGCGGGCCGCGAATCGCGCGGTCGGGTTTGATGATTTCCCAGACCGGCGGACACGGCGACGCCGAGTCCGGCGAGCGCCCGGTTCCCGACTGTGCGTGCCAGATGCGCCACACCGCACTCGGTATCGTCGCGGACGGTGCGGATGCCGTGCGAAAAGCTGCCCGCCATCTTCTTCGCGACGGCTCGGACTTCCTGAAGATCCACGTCTCGGGCGGCGTCGCATCGCCTTCGGACCCGCTCGACTGCATCCAGTACACACCGGCCGAAGTCACGGCCGCAACCGAAGAAGCCCGAAATCGTCGCACCTATGTGTCTGCTCACGCCTACCTGCCCGACGCGATCGAGATGGCGGTTCGAAACGGCGTGCACTCGATCGAACACGCCAACCTGATCGACGCACCCACCGCCGAGTTGATGGCGGCAAACGGCGCCGTGATGGTGCCGACACTCGTCACCTACCAGGCCATGGCCGACGTGGGTGCCGCGTTGGGCTTGCCGGCGCGGAACCTCGAAAAAAACCAGATCGTGCTCGACGCAGGTCTTCGATCGCTCGAAATCGCCAAGTCCGCCGGCGTCGAAATGGGATTCGGTACCGACCTGATCGGCGAGACACAGGTGCGCCAGAATCAGGAATTCGGGATTCGGGCCGAAGCGATTTCGACGCGAGAAATTCTGCGCTCCATGTACCAGGTCAATCCACGCCTTCTCCGCATGGAGGGCGAGATCGGAACGATCGCGACCGGCGCGCATGCGGATCTCGTCATCAGCCGAACCAATCCGTTGGATGATATTTCTGCGCTCACGTTCCCGGACAAGTCGCTGTCCCATGTGATCCAGGGCGGCGAGATCGTGTGGCAGGCCGACGATTGAAGTGCACGTGATCCGAGGTCGCCGACCGATTCGATTCAAGCAGATGGACGGGTTGTTCCCGGAGGAGAAATCACATGGCGCTACGCATGTTGGAGATCCAGCTACCAGTGGACTCCCAGACCATCGCCGAAGAAATCCTTCGCGATGTCGGTGCCGCCGACGTGTGGTCGGGACCCGGTGGGTCGTTCGATCGGTCGGTCCGCGCCGTCATCGGCTCGGAGCGAACCGGAACGGCGCTCGACCTGCTTCACGACCGCCTCTCGCCGCTGGGGGAGTTTCGGATTCTGGTCATGCCACTCGCCGCCGTCGTTCCCAGGCCGATCGCGGCCACGACCGACGAAGGCCGGGACCGGCCGGAAACGTTCGCTGCCGTCAGTCGAGAGGAGGTCTACGCCGCCGTCCAGGAGGGCACCCGGCTCACCGGGACGTATCTGTTGATGGTCGTGTTGGCGACAGTCGTCGCGGCGATCGGCCTGCTGCGCGACAACACCGCCGCAGTCATCGGGGCGATGGTCGTGGCCCCACTGCTGGGTCCCAACATGGGCATCGCACTGGGTTTTTCGCTCGGTGATCGTCAGCTCCTCCGCGAAGCGGCTCGCGCCAGCGCGGCCGGCGTTGCGCTGTCGTTCGCGATGTCGATCGCACTCGGGTGGTTGATCGGAGTGGATCCGCTGGTCCCGGAGATCGCCGCCCGCACGAACGTCGCGCTCACCGACATGTTGCTCGCATTCGCCGCGGGTGCCGCCGGAACGGTCGCCTACACGAGCGGTGCTCCGACGTATCTCGTGGGAGTCATGGTGGCCGTCGCGCTGCTGCCGCCGACCGTGACGAGCGGGCTGCTGCTCGGAGCGGGCCACCTGCGGGACGCGTATGGCGCGCTCCTGCTGGTCGCCACCAACGTGACGGCGGTTACGCTCGCCGCGATGGTGACGTTTCGAGCGACCGGGATGCGTCCGCGCCACTGGTGGCGCGAGGCGCAGGCGCGATCGAGTGCCCGTCTCGGACTGGCCGTGTTTGCGGCGCTCGGTGCGATCCTGGCAATACTCGTAGTGGTGTCACGGGCCAAGCTCGGTTGAGCGCCGGCCGGCGATCGCCTGGCCCTGATTCGCAATACTTCGGAAGCGGAGGCGGCCAGGGATGGTCTCCGCGGAAGTAAAGCACAGCGCTACTGGCAAAATCCTTACACTCCTTGCTTTCATCACAATGGTGCGTCGTTCCGTATTCGTTTCCAGGCCAGCGAGCCATGGAGCGGAGGCCATCCCTGGTCGCCTCCGCGTCGTTGACCGACTCGCGAATTTCGACTCAGGGCTGGCATCGCGATTCAAACCTCGATCCGCAGCCCCGACATTCCTCGTACGTTGCTCGAATGGATCCGCTCGACCCCGTCTTCGGGGGCATCGTATTCGGGCCAGCGCGCGAGAAATTCCTGGACGCCGATACACATCTCGAGGCGAGCGAGCTGGGCGCCCAGACAGAGATGTCGTCCAAAGCCGAGCCCGAGATGGAGTTCGACATCCCGTCGAACCTCGAGTTCGTCCGGACGCTCGAATCGGCGCTCGTCGCGGCCGGTCGCGCCGTTCACGATCAACACACGCGAATCCTTCGGGATCGTGATCCCGTGCAGCGTGACGTCTCGAGTGAGCCAGCGCCCCTGATACTGCGAGGGCGGATCGAAGCGAAGGAACTCGTCGGCGGCTGGGCCGGCGAGATCCGGATGGCTCGCGAGGATCTGTCGCTGCTCGGGG
>JAJDAM010000766.1 GCA_029261905.1 Deltaproteobacteria bacterium | reverse complement strand
AACAGTTCTACCAGTTCCCAAGCGAGCTCGGATCGAGAGAGGTCTTCGTCGCCTGCATCGTAGCTAGCCATCATTACCGCCGTGGGTCATTCAAGGGGAAGCGACGCGTCGAGATTGCGCGCACACCGACGGAGCGCCTGCATCCTGACATTGGCCCGATCGCATGTCAACGAAGCATCTGGACTCACCAACGTCGCGCCTTGGAGGTGCTGGTGGGCTGCACTTTGGCTGCCATTGGACCGGACATCGGCACGACCGATGTGAGCACCTCGGACATCGCGTGGCGAATCAACGACTGGCGACGACAGTTGCCGGTTCGCTTCACGGCTCTTTCGACAGGACTCCGGGTTGCCAGCGAAAATTCGACCCATGGTGTGGAGTTTTCAGAATTGACGTCCGAAGACACTGCATCGTGGCAATCGATCGCACACGAGCAGATGAAATGCGCAGTTCGCAGTCAAAACATCATTGCGTAGGGCGGTTCGGTTGCCGCTGCCCGCGCGTTCTGCGCGCGTTTTCCGTCGCGTACTACCCATCGCGTACTACCCATCGATGGGGACTGCGGCCGCAGAGGCTGGTCGGGGCGACTGGATTTGAACCAGCGACCTCTTCGTCCCGAACGAAGCGCGCTACCAAGCTGCGCCACGCCCCGATTCCAGACTCGAGCGGGAGAGTATGACGGCTCTGCGCCATGCCCTCAACCAGCAGACGCAATTTGCTCACAACCCGAGCGATATTCGCTCGAAGCCGATCCACCAGCGCCTAGAATCAGCTGGCGGAGGCTGGCGAGCCGATCCCGCTCCCTCGAGCGGCGTGGTTTCGTTGGATCCTGCCTAGGGGGGCATGAGCGGGTTGGTGGATCCCACGCTGTTTGGCGCAGGCTGTACGGCGCTGTTGTGCGTCGTCGTCGCGTTTGCAGCACTGCGACCGACTCGGCTGCTCGACCATCCACGCAGCGTTCTCGCGGGGCTGCTCGCCGTTACAGCCTTGGCGATAGCGGCCACGATCGAGTTCGCGCCACTCCGGCTCCGGCTGGAAATCGATCCCTCCACCGAAGCGCTGCTGCCGGGTGGGGATCCGAGCGTCGGCGCCTATCACCAGGCCGTGCTCGACTTCGGCGACGACGAAGTGTTCGTGATCGCGATGGAATCGGATGATGCCTTTTCCGTCGAGAACCTCGAAGCGCTGCGTCGGGTCAGCGATCGGCTATCGAGAATCGACGGTGTTCGAGGCGTCAAGAGCCTGGTAGAGGTCACGTCGTTTCGCTTCGTGGCCGAAAACGACTGGATCGAGGTCAGCCCCTTCATCGAGGAAATTCCCGAGGATCCGTTCGAGCTCGAGGCGCTTCGCAGACGAGCCGTCAACGATCCGATCTACCAGCGCACGTTGGTATCGACCGATGCTCGCACGGCTGCTCTCAACGTGAGCTTCCGCAAGATGACGGATCGACAATTCATTGCGGCAGACCTCGACGGGCAGGTGCGTGAGATCCTGAAGGAAGAGACGATTCCCGACGCCGGTGACGGCGCCACTCACCGGGTCTTCTTCGTCTCGGGCCGGCCCCACATCAAGTCGCGCATGTATCACGGGATGACCCGCGACCTCGCACTTCTGATACCGATCGCGTTGTCTGTGGTCGGGGCCGTTCTGGCGCTGGTTTCGGGCACCGTTCGCGGCGTGGTCCTGCCGCTGGCGACGGTCGCGATTTCGATCGTCTGGACATTTGGTGCGATCGCGTTGCTGAACCGGCCGCTGACGGTTCTCACGGTCCTGCTGGCACCGACGCTGGTTGCGATCGGAAGTGTCTACGGGCTTCACGTGGTGAATCGCTACGAAGAGGAAGTGCAGCGCGGGGGCGATCGCCGTGCGGTCGTTGCGCGTTGTCAGCAACACATGATCGTTCCATTGCTGATCTCGGGCATCACGACGGTCGTGGGATTCGCGGCCTTGTTGATCACCGATGTGCCGGCGGTGTTCGAGATCGGCGCATTCTCGGTCCTCGGTGTGGCATCGGTCACTGCGATCGCTCTCGCTGGGATCCCCGCGGCATTGATGCTGCTGCCACACCGCAGTCCGCGACAACCTCGCCGACTCGAATTCGCAGCGCGGTTCGAAACCGTGCTGGATCGAGGGCTTGCTCGATTGGCCGACCTGACGTGCCGGCATTCGAAAGGCGTGATGGTCGTGGCAGCGATCACCACGTTGGGAGCGGCCGCGATGATTCCGCAGATCGAAATCGACACGGATTACCTCTCGTACTTCGATCGCGACGCGCCGGTACGCAGCGAGTTCGACACGATCAATCGGCTGCTGTCCGGTGTCGTGCCGCTGTTCGTGGTGATCGACGGTCCGGGCACCGGTTCGCTGCGAGAGCCGTCGGCGCTGCGCGAGATCGAGCGGCTGCAGCGCAGACTCGATGGCGTACCCGGTGTCAGCCGCACACTGTCGATCATCGACTCGCTGCGAATGCTCAACCGGGCGGTGTCCGGAGACGATCCCGAGCAAGAACGAATACCCCAGACGCGTGCGGCGGTCACCGAATTGCTGTTCATGCTGCCAAAGACCGATTCGCAGCGCTTTCTGACGATCGATCACAGCCGGGCCAACCTGGTCGTTCGCACCGGGCAGGTCGGGTCTGCGGCGATGCGCGATCTGTTCGAACGGATCACCGCGGTCGTCGAAGACGCTTCGCTGCCGGCGGATTTCCGCGTACAGGTGACGGGGAATGCGTTGTTGCTCAATCGCGCCGCCGATGGGGTCGCGATCCGCCAGCCGCTGACGGTCGGGTTGGCGGCGATGACGATCTTTCTGTTGCTGACGGTGGGACTGCGCTCGTTTCGGCTGGGGCTGGTCGCGATGGTGCCCAACGTCGTGCCCGTTTTGATCTTCTTCGGCGTACTCGGTACGGGCATCAGCCCGCTGTCGCTGCCGACGAGCTTGATCGGTAGCGTGGCGCTCGGGGTCGCGATCGATGCGACGGCTCATTACATCGTGCGCTACCGCGCTGAACGGCAGGCGGGAATGACCGCGGAAGAAGCGGTCGAGCGTTGCACTCGAGGGGTCGGCCGAGCGATCGCGATCGCCACGATCATGCTGACGCTCGGGTTTCTCAGCGTCACGTTCTCGCAGTTTGCGACGCTGCGCGAATTCGGGTTTCTGTCCGCGCTGACGATGGCCGTCTGCGGAATCACGGACCTGATGTTGCTACCGGCGGTGTTGATCGCGGTCGATCGGCGCCCGTAGTCTCGATTGCGTGATCGGGCCGCCGAGCGCCGTTCTCAGTCGATCGCTGCCTGCCGCAGATCGCGAATGGCCGCCGCGTAGTCCTTTTTTGCGAATATGGCGGTTCCCGCAACGAAGACGTCGGCACCGGCCGCATAGGCGCTGCCGATGGTCTTGGTGGTGATTCCTCCATCGACTTCGAGCCGGACCTGGAGCTTGCGTTCGCGAATCCAGCCGCGCAGCGTTTCGATTTTCGGCAACATGCTGGCAATGAATGTCTGGCCGCCAAACCCCGGGTTGACCGTCATCACGAGCACCTGGTCGACGTCCCCCAGGACCTCCTCGACGGCCGTCGCCGGCGTCGACGGGTTGAGGGTGACCGATGCCAGCGCGCCGGCTTCGCGAATTTGCGCGACCGTCCGGTGCAGGTGGGGACACGCTTCGACGTGCACTCCGATCGTCGTGGCCCCGGCATCTGCGAAGTCCTGGATGTAGCGCTCGGGTTTTTCGATCATCAGGTGGACGTCGAGCGGAAGAGAGGTCGCACGCTGGACGGCGGCGACGATCGGAGGGCCAATCGTGATGTTCGGCACGAAGTGGCCGTCCATCACATCGACGTGAATCCAATCGGCTCCGGCTCTTGCAACCGCCTGGACCTCCTCGGCGAGTCGGCCAAAATCGGAGGCCAGAATCGAGGGCGCGATCAGGATTTCGGCTTCGGTCGTTCTCGTGGTCGTGCTCGTGGTCCTGCTCATGGTCCTGCTCATGGTCATGGTCGCCTCTCGAACCGCGCGGCGAAGAATCCGTCGGTGTCGTGGATGTGAGGAAAGCAGTGCAGGAACCCGTCCGGTCCGACGAGCTCGCGAACTTCGCTGGGTGCCGTCGCGGCGGGGGCCAGCTCGAAATCGGGAAACTTCTTCAGAAAACTGTCGGCGATTTCTTCGTTCTCTTCAGGCATCAGCGTACAGGTGCTGAAGACGAGGCTACCACCCGGTCTCACGACCGCGGCGGCGTTGCTGAGGATGGATATCTGGACCTCGGCCAGGCGGCCCGGGTCCCCCGCGCGAACGCGCCAGCGCGCGTCGGGGTTGCGGCGCAACGTACCCAGCCCGGAACAGGGCGCATCGACGAGGACGCGATCGAATCCGTCGCCCACGACGAGGTCGCGAATGGGTCGCGACACGTCGCGCTGCACGCAAAGAATTTCGGCTAGCTGCAAGCGCCGCGCTGCCCGCCGCACCAGGCCGAGTCGGCGCGAGTGGCGATCGATCGCGAGTGTCATTCCCTCGGGGCCAACGCGCTCGGCGATTGCGGTCGTCTTGCCTCCCGGCGCAGCACACACGTCGAGCACCCGCTCACCGGGTTGCGGATCCAACAGTCCGACGACCAGCTGAGAGGCTTCGTCCTGCACCGTGAAATGGCCCGCCAAGAAGCCGGGATCGCGGGTCGGGTTTCCGGCGCGTCCGAGCACGATGCCGTCTCGCGCATATCGGCAGGCTCGAGCTTCGGGGAAGTTCTCGCGCATCCGTTCGAGCAATTCGTCTCGCTCCACCAGCCGGCTATTCGCACGAATCGTCAGCGGCGGAATGAGATTGCTGGCCTCGACCAACTTGACCGCATCTGCAACGCCGAATTGATCGATCCACCGGTGCGCGAGCCAGTTCGGTATGGACAGGACGTGGGTGAGGTACGCCTGCGGATCGCCATCGACCGTCGGCAGCTCGACCGTATCGCGCTCGGTATCGAGACGGCGAAGCACCGCGTTGACCAATCCGGAAGCGCGGTCGACGCCCGCGGCTCGAATGCAGCGAACGGATTGATCGACTGCCGCGCTCGGAGGGATCCGTTGGCCAAACAGCAGTTGGTAGGCCCCGAGGCGCAGCGCGGTCGCAACCAGAGGCTCGAGTTTGTCGAGATCCTGATCGACGAAATGCCGCAGGTAGAAATCGATCTGACCGCGCCAACGCAGCGTGCCGTAGACCAGGTCGGTGGCGAATGCGCGGTCCGGCGCGTTCAACGCGCTTCGGCTCAATGCAGCGTGCAGAGTCAGGTCGGCGTAGGCACCGGCTCGCTGGACCCGTTCGAGCACACGAAGTGCCAACAAACGCGTGTGCGTGGGCGCTGGACTCCGGCGGCGATCGCCGAGCCCGGGGCCACTGGGACGGCCGCGATTTGGACGAGCGCGTGCACCGCTTCCCGATTCAGCGGACATGTCGGCTAGCCGGGCGCGCTCGTAGATCTGAGTTCGACACTGAGTTCAACACTGAGTTCCACACTGAGTTCAACACCATGCGAGTCTAGGTTTCCCGTCGGTGGAACGCGAGTACTCGCGTCCAACTACTACGTCCGAGCCTCATCGAGCGGGTAACTTGCAGCTGCGAACGCTCGAGAATGCGGCTCAAACTCCGGATCCGCCGACGACAGCACCGTCTTCGATCGGTCTGCCGCGCATGAAATCCTCGACGGGCATCGCCCGTTTGCCCGGTCGCTGTAACACGCGCGGAATCAACCATCCCGCGCTCGTCGCGATGCGCGGTTCGCCGCCGGGCTCGATGCGAAGTGTCCCCGGCGCCGCATCGACCGGATCCAGCGTGAACTGCGCTTCGAGAATGCGGAGCTTATCGTTCCCGACCCAGGTGAATGCTCCAGGTGCGGGTGCCATCGCGCGGACTCGGCGAGCCAGTGTCTCGGCGTCCTGGTTCCAGTCGAGCAGGGCGTCGGCCGCCCCGATCTTCGGGGCTTCGGTCGCCAGTGATGCGTCCTGTGGTGTCCAGGTCACTCGGCCCTCGGCGATTTCTTCGAGGGTCAATTCCAAAACGTCCGCGGTCAGTTCGGACAGGCGGGCTCCCAACTCCCCCGCGTTTTCGTTCTCGCCAATCGCGATTCGGTGTTGCCGAGCCACCGGCCCCGCGTCCATCTCGCGCTCCACACGCATCGCAGAAACCCCGGTTTCGCGGTCGCCAGCCAACAGGCAGCCGACGATCGGCGCCGCTCCGCGGTGGCGGGGCAACAAACTGGCGTGGCCGTTGATCATGTATCCCAACGCAGGCAGCTCGCGAATCGTCTTGGGAATGAACTGCCCGAATGCGACGACCACGCCGAGGTCGGGCCGACAGGAAGCGAGCGCCTCAGCGCATCGCGCGTCGCCGATTTTTTCCGGACGAAGCAGTTCGAGCCCCGCCTCGAGCGCGACCTCGGCGACCGGTGCCGGCGAGGTGTGTCGGCCGCGGCCGCGTCGACGGTCGGGCTGACAGACGACTGTGACGACCTCGTGTCGTCCCTCGATCAGCCGACGAAGCGTCGGAACCGCGAAATCCGGCGTTCCGAGAAAGGCCAGTCGCAGCGCTCTACCGGCCGGGAGTGTTCCGCCAGCGGGAGTCAAGCATCCTCGAGTTCGCGCCGGAGTTGTTTCTTGCGCCGCTGAACATACAGGTTGCGCTTCAGGCGGCTGATCCGGTCGATGAAGAGCACGCCATCGAGGTGGTCGATTTCGTGCTGGAAGCACACCGCCTGCAGTTGGCTCGCCTCGATCACCACTTCGTCGTTTTCGAGATTGGTCGCGCGCAGAACCACCGATTCCGAACGTTCGACATCGGCCTCGATGTCCGGGACCGAAAGGCAGCCTTCGGTCCACGAGAGTTTTCCACTTCGTTCGACGATCTCGGGATTGATCAGCACCAACGGGTTCCGCTCGGCGTCGTCTTCGGTCCAATCGGTATCGACCACGACCATCCGGATCGACTCGCCGATTTGCGGTGCCGCCAGACCGATACCGGGTTCGTCGTACATGACGTCCAGCATGTCCTGCGCGAGTTGGCGAATCTCGTCGGTGATCTCCCCGACTGGGGTCGATATCTCTTTCAGCCGCTTGTCGGGAAACTTGAGGACTTCACGCAATGCCATGTGTCGCGTTGACTCGCTGTCTTTGAGGGGAGTGGTGGCTGGGGTCGGAGAAATCCGGACGGCGTGGTTCATAGCATGCTCACAGGATCAACGTCCACGCTCCCCTGCATTGGAGCAAGCAGGCGCTGTGCGGCCGCGACGAGCTCTACAGACGCCAGCCGCAACGATGGGCCGGCGGAACCCTTGACCAGGAGTTGGTAGCGGTATCGCCCCCGCAATCGTTTCAGGGGTGCAGGCGCAGGCCCCAGAAACTCGAGGTCGGATGCCCGCTCACCGAGAGCCGCTTTGACCTGGCTCGCGATTTCGTTTGCGCCCGCATTCGTCGCTTCGTCATCGGGCCCGGTGATCAAAGTGCGCACCACACGGCCGAACGGTGGATAGGCGAGCGCGCTGCGATACCCGAGTTCCTCCTGATAGAATCGCTCGTAATCGTGATCGATGACCGGCGCGATCGCGTAGTGGCCCGGGTCGAAGCTCTGGATGATGACTCGCCCCGGCAGCTCGTCTCGACCGGCGCGACCCGCTACCTGCGTGAGCAGTTGGAAGGTGCGCTCCGCGGCGCGGAAATCGGGCAGGTGCAGACCAACATCGGCCGCCACGACGCCGACCAGACGGACGCCGGGGAAGTCGTGTCCCTTCGCGACCATCTGTGTGCCAATCAAGATGTCGACGGAGCGCTCGGCGAGACCGCGCAACACGCTCTCGGTGTGGCCGCGCTTCGCGGCCGTGTCGCGGTCGAGTCGCGCGATGCGCGCTCGGGGATAGAGGCTTCGAACTTCCTCCTCGAGCCGCTCCGTCCCGACGCCCAGCAACGCCGAATCAGGCGCGCCACAGTGCGAACACTTCTCGGGTGGGGAGATCGAGTAGTCGCAGTAGTGGCAACGCAAGCGCTGCTCCGATGCGTGATACACCAGCGAGATGTCGCAGTTCTGGCAGCGCTCGGCCGATCCGCAGTCGTAACACAGGACCGTCGTCGAAAAGCCACGGCGGTTCAAGAACAGAATGACCTGGCCGCCGTCTTCGAGCGTCTGCGTAATGGCCCGTCGCATCGGCACCGAGAGGATCACACGCCGTCCACGTGCAGAGCGGTCGCGCTCGCGCACCAGATCGACGAGTTCTACACCTGGAAGAGGGCGTCCACCGACGCGCTCGCCCAACACCAGGCGTCTGATCTCGCCCCGATCTGCAGCGAATCGGGTGTCGACAGCCGGTGTCGCTGAGCCCAGGATGACCGGGCAACCGGCCGCTGCCGCGCGGCGAGCCGCCAGACTGCGCGCGTGGTAACGAAAGCCCTCTTCGTTCTTGTACGCAGAGTCGTGCTCTTCGTCCATCACGATCACGCCGAGATTCTCGAGCGGAGCAAACAGCGCCGAGCGCGCTCCGACGGCAATGGGTGTAGCGCCGGCCCGCAGCCGCTCCCACTGTTCGAGACGTTCTCCAGGTCGCAGGCCGCTGTGCAGAACCGCCAGTTCGTCTCCGAAACGGCCGCGCAGCCGAGCGAGGATCTGATGGGTCAGCGTGATCTCGGGCACCAGCACCAGCGCCTGGCGACCCAGCGCCAGTGCTTCGCCGACGGCCCGCAAATAGACTTCGGTCTTGCCGCTACCGGTCACCCCGTGCAGCAAGAACGTCTCGGCGTGACGCTCTCGAATCGCTTCGACGATCGGCTTGACGCAGCTGGCCTGGTCGGCGGTGAGTTCGACGGGCTGATCGCGGGTCAGCGGCGTCCCCAGTACATCCCGCGGCGCCTTCCTGCTTTCGATTCGCACCAGCCCACGGTCTTCGAGACGCGCGAGCAGACCCGATGCGGCAGGGAAATCGGCAAGCAACGACGAAGTCGCGACTTCCTTCGATTGCGCGAGGTGCCGCAGCAAGGCCGCCTGCTTGGGGGCTCTGGACAGCAACGTTTCGCAAGCCGATTCGACATCGACGCCATCGCTGACGGCTGCGATGCGAATCGTCGTGACTTTCGCGCTTGCGGATCGGTCGACGCCGGTCTTGGCCACCAATCCATCGCTCGCCAGCTGCGAGACGAGTCCGGTGTCGTCGCCGAGCTTCTTGAGCTGAACCAGAGATCGCGGGGTCTTGGTCAGCGCTTGCAGGATGCCGCGCGCCTCGGGGCCGACTGCACCCGTTTGCAGCGCGGCACGGCCGCGTGGTGTGATCTTGTAGCCGACCGTCATGCGCGGCGCGCTTCCGGCGGGCAGCGCCGACGCGAGCGCGATCCCGATCGGACACAGCACCTCGTCGGCTGCCTGCGTGAGCACTTCGAGCATGCTTTGGGACAACACCGGCTCATCGTCGACGACGAATTCGATCGGAAGCAGCCTGCCCGAGAACTCGGCTCGATCGGTCCTTGCGACGATCACGCCCGTCAGGCGACGTTCGTTGAAGCGCACCTGGACCCGACAGCCGGGCTGCGCACGAAGCTCGAGCGTTTCGGGGACCGAGTATTCGAAGGCCTCGTCGATCGGAACGGGCAGGGCGACCCGGGCGACATGGCGGGCTTCGACCGCGAACAGGCTCTGCTCCCTGGGCTCCATATGCAGGCAGTGTATTGGACGATCTCGCCCACACACACTTCGTCGTTGGTCTCTGTCGGAAAACTCGCAGCCGTGTTCGGTCGGGCGAGGTAGCTTCCGGCCGCAGTCCATCCTCCTGGTGAACTGCGGAAAGGATGGGATGAGCCGAAACCAGAGACGAGGGCAGGGCCGAACGCGAA
Source organism: Deltaproteobacteria bacterium (assembly GCA_029261905.1). GTDB lineage: Bacteria > Myxococcota_A > UBA9160 > UBA9160 > SMWR01 > JAJDAM01. The sequence goes on along the minus strand of JAJDAM010000766.1, from coordinate 333 downwards.
CCGAGGAGAATCGAGTTGAGGTCAAGCACGGCCGGAAGGGCCGAGCGCTGCACATCAACGGCACCTTCGCATCCTGGTACGATCCAGCCAGCGAGATCACCGGCTCGGTATGGGATGCGCTCGCAGCGCCGCTGCTGCTGTTGCCGAGGCAGAGCCGACGTCGGGTCCTGATCCTGGGGCTCGGCGGTGGGAGTGCAGCCCGCATCGTTCGCGCACTCGAACCGCGCGCGACGATCACCGGTGTCGAACTCGACCCCAAGGTCGTGAAGGCCGCGCGACAGTGGTTCGATCTCGACAGCCTGTCGCTCGACGTCGTGTGTGAGGACGCACTCC